>SVSN01000119.1 GCA_015064285.1 Oscillospiraceae bacterium
ATACTCCAGTTCCAGATTCAAGCCAGAAATATAATGCAGCTCATATGAATCGCTCAATGTATCCAATTTCACTTTCTCACCCTTCCCACACCACGGAAACAACAGAGGCGGCGGGCATTTCGATCACAAATCTGCCGTTCTGTTTTTTCGCCATCACCGGTTCGGAAGGTATAACAGCATCAGGCGCGTCAAAGCTGTTGTGGCTGTGAGGATCGCCGCCCAGAACCGTTACCGTAGCAGTCTCCGGCAGATCTTTGCCGCCGAAGCTTGTCAGTTCCACTTCCGTGCTTTCGTCATAGGAAAGATTGGCAATGGTCAGGGTGGTTTTTCCGTCCTTTTCGGAAGCGGAAGCAGAAAGGCCGCCGCCCTCAATGGCTGTACGGATATGGGATGCCCCCATATGGTTCTTGTACATATGGAACACCCAATAGGTCGGTGTAACGATGGCATTTTCCCCGCCGGTCAGGAACAGACAATGGAGATTGTTGCACAGCTGGGCCACATTGGCCATCACCACCCGGTCACAGTGGTTGTTGAAAGCGTTCAGGCTCAGAGCGGTAATCACGCCGTCCCGCATAGTGCTCTGCTGTTCAAACAGATTGTATCCCTTAGAAGGGCCGCTTCCGCCCGGATGCCAGCAGCCCCATTCGTCCACGATGATCTTCACCCGTTTATCCGGATCGTGCAGTTCCATAGCGGCGCTGTGTCTGCGGATCATGTCATCCAGTTTTCCCGCACGGGTCACAAGCTCATCCCACTGTTCTTTCGTGAAGTTCACACAATCCCCGGCACCGCCGCAGTAATAGTGGAACGCCAGCGCATACAGAGGCACTCTGTGGGCATATTCCCGCATGAAGCCGTCCGTCCAGCGATAGTCTCCGGCATTGGCGCCGCAGGCCACATATCTGGCACCATGCAGATTCACCGTATGGCACAGTGTCACATATTTGATGTATTCTCTGGCATACTGTTCCGGGGTCATGTTGCCGCCGCCGCCCCAGTTTTCGTTGCCGATTCCCCAGTATGGGATATCAAACGGTTCGGTATGGCCGTTTTCCCCGCGCTCCTTCGCCAGTGTGGTGGTTCCGGCAGGGGCATTGCAGTATTCCATGAAATCCCGCATATCCATGGGCGTCATGCCGGTGATGTTGGCGGCGATATAAGGCTTTGCACCGGTCAGCTCACAGAAATGAACGAATTCATGGATCCCCACTTCGTTGGTTTCCAGCCGTCCGTCGTCCCGGTACCACCAGCCCATGGTCACAGGCCGTTTTTCTCTGGGGCCGATTCCGTCACGCCACTTGTAGGTTTCCGCAAAGCATCCGCCCGGCCAGCGTAGTACAGGCGGTTCCAGCGCTTTGAACTTTTCAATGATAAAATCACGGAAGCCGTCGGTCTGGGGTACATCTGCGTTTTCGCCCACCCAGACACCGTCACGGAACACGCCGCCGATATGTTCGGAAAAATGGCCGTAGATACCCGGTTCGATCGTACCGGCAGACTCGCAGGGGATCAGACAGATTTTTTTCATATGTATTCTCCTTCGCAGGTCGGATTTTCTGTGTTTCTTTGGTTATAGTGTATCACATTCCGTCTATATTGTAAATAGGTTTTGGTAATCTTCATTTAAAAGAAAAACAGTCTGCCGGGTTCGGCAAAACTGTTTTCTTACATATTTACACAGATTTCGCACCGATCTTGCGGAATTTTTCGTACCGGCTGGCAAGCAGTCTGGGAATGGAAAGCTTTCTCAGATTGGCAAGCTGCTTTACCAGAATCTCTTTCAGTTCCACAGCGATTTCTTCCTCGGTACGGTAGCCTTCCTGCAGAATCACATCAGCAATGTCCATGCCGTACAGGTCTTCCGCGGTCAGACGGAGCACTTCCGCCGCTTCCGGCGCTTTGGCGGAAGCCTTCCAAAGAATACTGGCGCATCCCTCGGGAGAGATGACGGAATACACCGCATTGTCAAACATGACCATGCTGTCGCAGACGCTCAGCGCCAGCGCGCCGCCGGAGCCGCCTTCCCCGATGACCACCGTAATGATGGGCACCCGGATGCCGAACATTTCCCAAAGATTTTCCGCAATGGCCTGCCCCTGCCCTCTTTCTTCCGCACCGATCCCGCAGTAGGCACCGGGGCTTCCGATAAAGCAGATTACGGGACGATGGAATTTTTCCGCCTGTTTCATCAGACGCAGGGCTTTCCGGTACCCCTCCGGAGAAGGACAGCCGAAGTTCCGTTCCATCCTCTCTTCCAGGGAGTCACCTCTTTTCATGGTAATACAGGTCACAGGTTCACCGTTCAGCAGACCAACACCGCCGCAGATCGCACCGTCGTCCCCGAACCGTCTGTCCCCGTGAAATTCCACGAAGCTGTCCAGAATCTGTTCCATGTAGAAACTGCCCATGGCCCTGTTTGAAGAGCGGGCCAGGGTTACCTTATCGTATGCACTCATCAGGCGTTCCTCCGTTCCATGTTCTGCGGTCGGTGCAGGGTAAGGAGATTTGCCAGCGTTTTCGGCATATCCACCCGTCCCATCAGCATATCACAGAAACCGTGCTTCAGCTGAAATTCCGCCTTCTGGAATCCTTCCGGCAGCTTCTGCCCGATGGTCTGCTCAATGACTCTCTGTCCTGCAAAACCGATCAGTGCACCCGGTTCTGCGGCAATGATATCCCCTTCCATGGCAAAGCTGGCTGTGACACCGCCGGTGGTAGGGTCGGTCAGAACGGCGATATACAGAAGCCCTGCATTGCTGTGCCAGCGGATTGCACCGCTGATTTTTGCCATCTGCATCAGGGAAAGAACCCCTTCCTGCATTCTGGCACCGCCGGAGCAGGTGAAGCCGATGACCGGCAGTTTCTGTTCCGTGGCATATTCAAAGAGACGGGTAATCTTTTCACCTACGACAGTTCCCATAGAACCCATCATAAAAGCGGAATCCATCACGAAAAGGGCGCAGGGATTGCCGCCGATTTTCGCAGTACCTGTGATCACGGCTTCCTTTTCGCCGGTTTCTTCCATGGCTTTATCCAGCTTCTTTTCATAGTCCGGGAAGCGGAGAACATCATGGCTGACAAGATCTGTGTCCAGCTCCCGGAAGGATTTTCTGTCCGTCACAAGATCAATCCGTTCTCTGGCGGTCATTCGGAAATAGTAACCGCAGCAGGGGCAGATTTTCCGATGCTTTGCCACCACTTCGGCCGCCATTTCCGTGCCGCACTTTTTGCATTTTACCGTTTCACCGGTCATATTCCTTCTGTTCCTCCGGTTCCTTGATTACAAATGAAAACTCAGCCGATACACAGAGCTGTCCGTTTACGCGTCCTTCTCCTTTTGCAAAGTAGAAAGGATGACGGCTTTTGGTGATTTCGCATTCTGTTTCCAGCGTGTCGCCGGGATGGACGGGGTTCTTGAAACGCACCTTGTCCAGTCCCGCGAAATAGGTCAGAACACCGGGTTTCATCATATCCTTGAGGCACACGCACGCCGACTGCGCCAGCATTTCACACAGCATCACGCCGGGTACAACAGGATGGCCCGGAAAGTGACCCTGCAGGAACCATTCGTCCCCTCTTATGTGAATCTTCCCGTGGGATACACCGTTTTCAAATTCCGCTTCATCCACCAGCAGCATAGGCTCTCTGTGGGGCAGCAGATTCTTGATTTCTTCTTTATTCATGCTTATTCACCGTATTTCCGCAGAGCGATGCAGGCGTTGTGGCCGCCGAAGCCCAAAGAGGTGGACAGTGCCAGGGTGGGATCCGCTTTTCTGGCCGTGTTGGGACAGATATCCAGATCACAGTCCGGATCAGGTGTCTGATACCCTATTGTGGGCGGGATCATGCCGGTATCCAGTGCGATAACAGCCGCAATGGCTTCTGCCGCACCTGCCGCACCCAGCATATGTCCGGTCATGGACTTGGTAGAACTGACAACCGCCCTATAAGCATCGTCACCCATAGCATATTTGATCGCTTTGGTTTCAGTACTGTCGTTGAGAGGTGTGCTGGTACCGTGTGCGTTGACATATACAAGATCATCCTTTGTATATCCTGCTTCTTCCAGTGCCATACGGATTGCCTTTCCGCCGTCTTCCCCGGTGGGGTTGGGAGAGGTCACATGATGGGCATCGCAGGTACTGCCGTAACCTACCACTTCCGCCAGAATCTTTGCTCCTCTTGCCTGTGCGTGTTCCAGAGATTCCATCACCAGAGCACCTGCCCCTTCGCCGATGACAAAGCCGCTTCTTTCCTTATCAAAAGGAATGGAGGCACGGGCAGGGTCTTCTGTCTGTGTCAGAGCCATGCAGTTCTGGAAACCTGCCACAGCCAGAGGATTGATGGACGCTTCGGAACCGCCGGAAATCACCACATCAGCATACCCATGACGGATGGCACGATAGGCTTCCCCGATGGCGTTGGTTCCGGTGGCACAGGCTGTGGTCACGGAAACGCAGGGGCCTTTGGCACCGAACCGGATGGCAATTTGTCCTGCGGCAATATTAGAGATCATCTTGGGGACAAAGTGAGGAGATACTCTGGCATTGCCCCGCTTCTGCATGGTGTCGTATTCTTCCATAAAGGTGGTGAATCCGCCGATTCCGGAACCGAAATACACACCGAAGCGGTCTCTGTCGATTTCTTCACCCAGTCCACTCTGGGCCACAGCCTGAGAAGCGGCACCGATGGCAAACCGGGTAAACAGGTCGGTCTGCTTCACTTCTATTTTGCTCATGTACTGCAGCGGATCAAAGTCCTTCACTTCCGCCGCCACTTTCACCTTGAATTCTGCCGTATCGAACCGGGTGATGATGCCGATTCCGCAGATACCGTCCAGAAGATTCTGTCTGTAGGTATCCAGATCACAGCCGATGGGGGACACAATCCCCATACCGGTGATGACAACTCGTCTGTCCATACTGATTCCTTTCTTGATTCACAATACTGCTTACATTGCCAGACCGCCGTCGATCCGAACGACTTCGCCTGTGATATATGCGGCTGCGGGAGATG
>SVSN01000023.1 GCA_015064285.1 Oscillospiraceae bacterium
TTTCCGGTTTATTCTTCTACAGATTCCAGTGCTGTGTACAGCTTTTCGATGGCCTGGTTTGCCTGCTTTTCATACTTGGCGTACCAGGAAGCATAGTCTGTGGATTTCTGGTTGATGACCAGCTGGCTCATGGCAAAGAACAGTTCGTTGATGCCGGGGGTGAAACCGAAATAGTTGCAGCCTACTTCGTAAGCAATGGTGTCGAACAGAATGTCGATCATGTTGCGGGAGTCTTCGTCCCGGGACAGCTTACCGGCCAGCAGTACGTCGTAGTAAGCAGGAATAACGGTGTCGCCGCTTTCATAGGCCAGCAGCTCCAGAACGGCACCCACCATATCGGTGGACTGAATGGTAACGGGCACACACATCAAACCGCCCCAGTCCATGGAAACGTAGTTTTCCTGTGCTTCGTCAAACTTGGGGTAGGGCAGGATCCCGATGTCGGATTCGTATTCCCGGAACAGCACGGCGTTGGCAATGGTGTCCAGACGGAACAGAAGACGGCCGGAGTCGAAGTCAAACTGGTTGATTTCCGGTTCACCGGCGGGCATAAACAGGGTACCGGGATTGTTGGCTGCTTTGTAGATGGATTCCACCAGAGAGTACATCTTTTCGGTGTTGCAGTCCAGGTAGATCTTTCCACTTTCGCTGCGGGAGGTCAGGAACTGGTTGCTGCCGATCACAAAGCTGGCGTACTTGGAAACTTCCGGTGCGCTCATGCCGTAGACGTCGGCTTCTTCCGTATGCTGTCCGTCCCCGTTCAGGTCACGGGTAATGTCTACAGCCATATCGATCATGGTGTCCAGGGTCCACTTGCCTTCGTACACCAGATCATAGGGGTTTTCCATGTTGTTGTCCGCGATCATGCCTTTGTTGAAGAAAACGGCATAGGGACAGGGGATCATGAAATCATTTACACCGAAATAGGTATTTTTGCCAAGGCGGAGCACGTCCATCTGGGTACGGTTCCACCAGTCGGCCTGCATATTGATGTGCGGCAGATTGTCCAGGTTATAGAGCATGCCGGTGGTTGCCATATCCGAAACGGCAGAGATGCAGTGGAGCAGGGTCATGTCGTACACATCGTCGCCGGCGGTTACGGTTTTCTTGATCATGGCGGCCATCTGGTTGATCTGTTCGTGCTGAACACCGCCGGTGTCCTCTTTGACAATATCCACGTTCAGATATTCTTCCACCCGGATGGTACGGGTGAAAATGGCGTCGTTCATGGCATCCCCGTTTTCTTCATCGGCGAAGAAATAGTACAGATAGCCCTGCCAGGTAGGGTACAGAATCCGGAATTCTTCACCGCCGAAATCCAGCTCGGGCACTTCGTGCATGGCTCTGGTTTCTTCGGTTTCGGTGACTGCTTCGGTCTGGGCATCCGCCGCGGTTTCCGCTGTGTCGGCGCCGGTGTCGGCCTGACCGCAGGCTGCCATGGACAGAAGCATGGCGGCGAGGAGCAGGATAGAAGTGATCTTACGCATGGTTTGTCCTCCGTTTGTGATAATTTACATCTTCTGTTACCAGTATACCACAGAAGGGAGGCAGAATGCAATAGGAAATTTACCGCAGGACGAAATATGTGTCTCTGTCCCGGCGCAGTTTGCCGCAGGCGATCATTTCCCGGCGGATGGTGCAGTAGTCCTCGTGACAGGTCAGAATCACTTCATTGATCTGCTGTTCGGTGTAGGGTGTGTCCGGCTGCAGATCCCGGAGAATGTGGTCAAAGATCACCTCGCGCTTTTTCCGCTGGGCGGGAATGGTGGTCAGACGTCCGCCGCGGAAGAAGTTGCCGATGATCTCGTCCCGGTATTTCCGGTCGGCATCTCTGGTGTCGGGATCGGGGAGAAGAAAGGCTTCCAGTGTCAGGGACAGTGCCTCCCGGTTCAGGGAATACATCTGGTAGAACTGGGTACGGCGGCAGGTCACCAGTCCCGCTTCTTCCATTTTTTTCAGATGGTGGCAGGTGGTGGCGCTGGTCAGGTTCAGGCGGCTGGCCAGCAGCTCCACATAGCAGTCCTCCCGGTACAGCATGGCGGCAATGGCAAGCCGGTTCTGGTCGGCCAGGGCTTTCAGCAGTTCCAGTGTGGCTTCCATCAGCGATCCTCCCGTGCCATGTAGTCTTCCCAGTACCCCACATCGCAGGGCAGCACACCGGTGCCGTTCCAGTATGTTTTCCAGTCGGTCAGGATTTCGCTCACCGTAGTCAGAATCACCCGGCAGGCAAAGATATCATCCGGATGATCGGGAACTGTATCGGCGGCTTCAAAGGCCAGCAGCTCCATGTAATGCTTGTGGAAAAAGGCATTGTGGATCATGTACAGGGTGTGGGCATAGGTGAGAAAGGCACCGCGTTCTTCTTCCTCCAGTGCGTCGCAGGCTTCGCGGTAATCGGCAAACAGCTCGTGGGGCGTCCCTTTCGGATGGTTGAACACCCGGTTTGCCCACCAGTCGTGCTTTTCTTTCCCCTGTCTGCCGAAATCAAATCCGCCGGGCCAGTGTGCGCAGACCCCCAGCATATTGGAAGCGATGGCGCAGGCTTTCTTTTCATACCGGCTTTCCTTCGGAATTTCGTTCATATGTGCTTTCAGTGCTTCCAGCCGTCTTACGGCAATGGCACTCATGGCTTCTTTGGTTTCCTTTACTGTGATACGGGGCATGATAAGCCTCCTTTTAATTAGATGAATTTCTAACCACCGTACGCAGTATAGCATATAAAACGGTGCCTGTCAATAGTATTTAGAAAAATATCTAATAAGTTTTCGCAAAAAAGAGCCACCCCCCATGCCGGGACAGCTCTGTTATTCTTTTCTCACAGCGTATGATAATACACCACAATATCCTCGTACACATCGCCGTCCATCCGGAATCCGCCGGGGATTACGCCCACCTGCACAAATCCCAGTTTTTCGTAGAGATGTCTGGCGGGGGTGTTTGTGGCCACCACTGCGTTGAACTGCAGCAGACGGAAACCGCATTCTCCGGCGGTCTGCAGACAGTGGCGGACAAGGGCTTCTCCCACCCCTCTGCCTCTGGCCTCCGGTGCCACCGCATAGCTGGCGTTGGAGATGTGACCGCAGCGGCCGATGTTGTTGGGATGCAGGATGTACATGCCAAGCACAGTGCCGTCCTCTTCCGTGACACCGCAGGATGTCTGTTCGCCAAAGAAGGCTTCGGCTTCGGTGAGGGTCAGCAGTTCTGTCTGGGGAAAGGCAATCCCGTCTTCCACGACCCGGTTCCAGATGGCGGTCATGGCGGGAATGTCGGCGTTGGTATAGGGACGGGTGATCAGTGACATACGTTTTCCTCTGCATACATACAAAATGTTGGGGTCAGTATACCATACAGTACCCGATTTTGCAAGAGTATTTTGCAAGAGTATGGGGAGAAATATCGGTTCTGCGGTTGCATTTTGTCCGCAGACGTGTTATAATGTAACAAATAGTACATAAATTCATGTTGAATGAGGTGCTCCCATGGAAGAGACGAAAACGCCCCTAGCGGAAGAAACTGCCGTACAGACAGCCGCGGAGCCTGCCGCAGTGCCGGAACCGGATAAAAAGCCGGAAAAGCCGAAAAAAGAAAAGAAGCTGAAGGAACACCGCCGTGTAAAATCCCTGTCTCCCATGGCGTCCATGATTCCTTTTATCATGGTAGACCGTGTAGGTTCCCAGAATTTTATCACGGATACCATGGACGTTGAAAAACTGGAAAAGTATATGAAGGAAAAACAGCAGCAGGGCATGACCAACATCAGTATGATGCATATCATGATTGCTGCCTATGTGCGTCTGGTAGCCACCCGTCCCGCGCTGAACCGTTTTATCCGGGGACAGCGCGTATGGACCAAGCGGCACGTGGATGTGTCCCTGACCATCAAGAAGGAAATGACGCTGGATTCTCCCGATACAGTGGTGAAGATCAGCCTGCTGCCGGATGCCACCATTGAGGATGTGTACAACGCTCTGAACGAAAAGATCGTGGGCTACCGGGACAATCCGGGTGGCAACTTTGACGATACGGCCCGTGTGCTGAGCTACATACCCGCACTGCTGCTGAAGGGGGTTGTGGCGCTGCTCCGGGGTATGGACTACTTCGGCCTGATCCCGAAATTCCTGACGGATCTGAGCCCCTTCCACTGTTCTTATTTCATCACCTCCATGGGCTCTCTCGGGATTCCGCCCATCTACCATCACCTGTACGACTTTGGTACCTGTCCTGTATTTTTTGCCTTCGGTGCCAAGCGCCGTGTGTACGAACCGGATGCAGAAGGCGTCATCAAGCGCAAGTCCTATGTTGACTATACTTTCGTGCTGGACGAACGGATCTGCGATGGATTCTATTATGCCTCCGCTATGCGCGTGCTGAAGGGGATTTTCCGCAATCCCTGGCAGCTGGACAACCCGCCGGCAGAGGTGATTCCCGATATCGACTGATCCGTCAGACAGCGAAAAAAAAGCAAAAAGTACCTGTTTTCGGGTACTTTTTTGACTTTGTGTATAATAGCTAAAAATCGTCAAAATATGATGTAATTATACGTTTATCTACACAAAAATCAAAAAAGATATAAATTTTTTTGTGCCCCCTTGACTTTCTTTTGGCTACACATTATAATGATATAGTACAGAATGAAAATTTCCCAAGAGTACCTGAAAAAAGGGCTTTTGCGGAAATTTTCCATTAAAGGGAAAAAGCGATCGATACGTGTATATACAGAAAGACTGGGGCAGACTATGAGCAGACGGAAAAACAGACGATACGGGATACGGAACCGGACCGGCAGACGTATACTCCCTGTGCTGTTTGTTCTGATGATAGGCTGTGCTTTTTTTGTGGTTCTGGGCAAAATTCGTCCCATGCTGCCGACGGACATTCTGGTAATCCGGGACAACAATACAGGCACCTATATTCCTGCAGAACCGGAGCCGGAAACAAAGGAACAGACACCGCCGGATCAGGTGATTACAGGCAGTCTGACAGAGATGGCCGACCATCGTACTTCTTTTGCACTGCCTGCGGAAACGGGCAGTGAGCCTGCGGAAACTCTGATTGATCTGAACAGAGAACCGGAGACAGTACCCGAACGGCCGGAACCGGAAGTGCCGCGGGTCATCGGCCTGATGGAGCGGGTACCGGCGGATTATGACTATACGGCGCCTGTACCGGAAAACGAAGCGGTGGATATTACCTATCTGGAAGATGCGCTTCTGGTAGGGGATTCCCGGATGCAGGGGCTGATTCTGTACTGCGGTCTTTCCAGAATTCCTTCCTATACGTATAAGGGGCTGACGGTGGATTCCGTATTCACCCGTCCGCTGATTGAATGGACAGAGGATGAGAACACGCCGGAAGAGGACAGAGTGCCGGAAGAACTCTGGTCGGAAGGGAAAATTCCGGTGATGGAAGCCCTGAAACGGACAGAATTCAATAAAGTATATATCATGCTGGGCATCAACGAGACCGGCTGGCCCGAACCTGCGGATTTCCCGGCTGTGTACGGTAAAATGGTGGATGCGATCCGGGAATACAATCCACAGTGCCTGATCTATGTGCTGTCTGTGTTCCCGGTGACAAAATCTGCTTCCGAATCTCATCCCTATGCCAAAAACGATAAGATCGATCTGTATAATCAGTATCTGCAGGAAATGGCGGCAGAGAAAAACGTATTTTTCGTGGATCTGGCACTGGCTGTGGTCAACGAGGATGGTGTGCTGCCGGAAGACTGCGGTTTTGACGGCATCCATCTGAACAAGGACTACTGCCTGCGGGTACTGGATCATATCTTCACCCATACCGTATCCCTGCGCAGTGAGGAAGATATACGGGATCTGGAAGAAGTCGACATTCCCGCTGAGTAAAACAATAAACCCATATGGAAAGGAACCCAACCATGCGCAAACAAATCCTGGCAACCCTGACAGCCGTGCTGATGCTGTTTACCCTGTTCTCCTGCGGCGGCAAAGAAACAAGTACCGCGGTGGATCTGCAGAATCTGGCAGAAACCCTTTTGGCGGACGGAAAATTCGACGACGCGCTGGCACAGATTGATGATGATACCGTGACCATGCTGTACGGCATTGACAATGCAGCCGAGCAGGTGGTATACATCGGCAGCGGCGCTACTCCGGAAGAAATCGCTCTGTTCTCCTTTGCGACAGCAGCGGAAGCGGAAGCCGGTTTTGCGCTGGCACAGATGCGGATTGCCGATCAGAAGGAAGCATTTACAGATTATAACGCCTGGGAAATGCCCAAGCTGGAAGATGCTGTGGTAAAACAGTACGGTACCTATGTGGTGCTGTGTGTGTCCGGAGACAGCCGGGCGGAGGCCATTCTGAGCGAAACCTTCGGCGGATAAGGAGAAAAATAGCTTATTGTGGGAGACTGTTTCGGACAGTCTCTCTTTTTATGCAAACATTATGAAAACAAAAAGAACACCTGACTAAGGTGTTCTGCATTCGTTGTATTTCTGTTTGACTGTTGGGGCACAAATGATTTCAGTCTACGATAATGGCGGCGGCCAGATATTTGTCGATGCTGTAACGGCCGTCTTTGATGGAAACCACACATCCGCTTTTCCGGCGGGAAATGACGGTGATGGGTTCGCCGCTGTAGCAGCCGAGAGAGAACAGAAATGCGTCCAGTTCTTCGTCATCTGTATTGATTTGCCGAATAATATATTCTCTGCCTTCTTCCGCTGCAGTCAGATTCATGGGTACCCCTCCGGAAATGGTTCGTGTCTGTTTCGGTTCATCCGGAATTAGTTTATGCTAACTCCCGGGATAAAATGATGATTAGCCTTCACTAACCTCGTATAGTATATACCATATTTCCCGTTTTGTCAACGGTTTGTGATAATGTTTTTAGCTTTTTTCAGACTTTCATACGGAATGGAGAAAGGATACGGCCCGGAAAGACTTGCATTGTTCATAATTATATGATATGATATATATATTCATAAACAGAACAAAAATCCAAAGGAGACAGAGAATGCAGGAATCCGGCGAGATGTATCTGGAATCGATCTATGTGCTTACCAAAAAGTCCGCCCATGTCCGTTCCATCGATGTATGTGAATACATGGGATATTCCAAGCCCAGTATCAGCCGGGCTATGGGACTTCTGAAAGCCAGCGATCATATCCATATCGACAACGACGGCTACATTACCCTGACAGAATCCGGGAAAGCGGTGGCAGAGCGGATTTATGAACGGCATACCCTGCTGACCAGAATGCTGGTGCGGCTGGGCGTCAGTGAAGAAACCGCTGCGGAAGATGCGTGCCGAATGGAACATATCCTGAGCGAGGAAACCTTCAGTGCCATCAAGAAGCATCTGGAAGATATGGCGGAAACCAGCGAAGCATAAAAACGGCAGAAATCCTGCCCGAACAAAGGTCAGACATGCACTGGCATCGGTATTTCCCGGTGCCGGTTTTGTTTTACCCGGAAACAGGAAAACTCCCATGCAGTTTTTGCACAGGAGTTTTTTCATATTCAGGTTTTGACAGCACAGACAGCCTGGTTTGCTGCCTGTGCCGGCATTATTCTGCCATCAGTGCGTCGATGGTTTTCTGCATGGCGGATTCCGTGGCGGAGATCTTGCTCTTCAGAGAAGAAGCCAGGTCTGTTTTGCCGGTAGCGGACAGGGAGCCGGGCAGATCGAGCAGGCCGCCCCAGCCGTACAGATTCCCCAGTTCAAAGGCGCGGGCTTCAAAGATCAGATCCAGCATGGCGGCGGAGTCTTCGTCACGGGCAGCCTTGGTCTTCAGAACCACATCATAGAAGGCAGGGGTCAGGGTGTACATGGATTCGGCGGACAGGGCTTCGATGATGATGCCGGTCCGTTCCGGGTCGGAAAGGCTCTTGGGCACAGAGATCATGTTGGCAGCCCACAGGCTCACCAGGTCATGATACTGTTCCTGTTCTTCGTCATATTTGGGCAGCGGCAGGATTCCGAAGTCGGTTTCCATTTCCCGGAACATGGTAACCCGGTTCAGACCCACGCAGGTGAACAGCACACGGCCTTCCGTAAAGGCAACATCCATGCATTCGCCCCATACATCGGGATATTTGTTTAAGAAGTTGTTTACAAACATACAGACATCAAAGTTCCCGTTGATGGCATTGGCTTTTTCAAAGGCGTTGAAGAACTTTTCCGACTGGGCGGTGACATAGGGCATATCGTTTTCGTCCTTGTCAAAGAACCGTTCGCCTGCCCCCAGAATAAATGCGGCAGTGTTGAAGCCTTCGCCCTGCATACCCCACTGGTCAAATTCATCATGGACGCCGTCACCGTTCAGGTCTGTGGAGGCAAGGGTCAGATAGCCCTCCAGCACGTCCAGTGTCCAGGTGCCATCCAGTACCATGCCGTACAGGTCACCCAGAGCCAGGTCTTCCGCCAGTTTTTTGTTGAACAGAAGAGCCCAGGTAGCCTTGTTGTCCATGATGTTCAGGTCGCCTGCAGTCAGATGCAGTCTGCCGCCGATGGACAGGGATGCATTGGCACTCTGGTCGTACCAGGGTTTGGAAAGATCCATGTAGGGAATCTGCGTCAGGTCCATCAGCAGACCGGAAGTTGCCAGTCCGCCGGTTATGGTTCCGCCGATCAGCAGCAGGTCATACAGATCGTCTCCGGCCTGAATTGCCTGCTTGGCCAGAGCAGAGGGGTCATCGCTGGTACCGATCATTTCCGCAACCGTGAAGTTGTACTTTTCCCCCACGGAGGCATTCCGGTTGTATACCGCGTCATTGATGGGTTCACCGGTCAGCTCCTCCGCATAGGCGTCCTGGCTGAACCAGTGACTGCTGAAATTCCCCTTGGTCAGAATGGTGAATTCATGGCCGCCGAAATCTTTGTCCGGCAGATCGGGCTTCAGTCTGGTTTCTTCGGTTTCCACAACTTCTGCAGCTGTGTCATTCGTGGGGGCAGCTGTGGTTTCTTCTGCGGCATTTCCGCAGCCGGGCAGGGCAGACAGCATAATCGCTGCCAGAAGGGCACTCAGGATACGGCGCTTTTTCATGATATTTCTCCTATGGTATATCTGTTGTATCTGATTTATAAACCGGTGCGATACGACACCTGATATGGAAAGGAACTTATTTATCTGTTTTTATTGTAGCACAATTCAAATCATCTGTCAACAAACCGACGGGGGCTTCCGATAATTTTTATACTGAATTTCTACACTGCGTTCAATAAAAAACGCCGTACAGTTTTTGCTGTATCAGCGTTGTTTCTGTTGTTTGGCTGTATGCTTCTGCCGGGCCTGGCATACCCGTTCAGGCACCAAGTTTTTCCCGGATGTAGTCCGCTACCTCACCCGGCTGGATCTGCAGAACGTGGGCGAATTCCTCATTCAGGAGCTTTTCGCCTTCCCGGAAGCTTCGTTCGTCCGCCAGATGGAGCTTTTTGCCCTTTTTTTCCTGCTTTTCTCTGTGGGCGTACAAGGTACGGATCATGCCGATCAGCGCTGCTCTGTCCCCGGAGGTCAGAATTTCGGCAAAACGGTTTTTCCGCTCATCGTCCGATTCGATCCATGCAGGTGCATCGGCGGGCAGTCCGTTCAGAAGTCCGTCGATTTCGTCCCGGGTCAGGGCGGGGTACATTTTCCCGGTCAGCGCAGCATTGTCCGTGGGGACAAAAACCGTTTCTCCGGCACAGTATACCGAACGGAGCACGTAATACTCCCGGTCTTCCCCGCAGAAGGACTGGGTGGTGATTTCATCAATTTCACAGACGCCGTTTGCGCCGTAGATGACGGTGTCGCCTTTGCGGAAGTCTTTTCTTTCTCCGGCAGGCACTGCGGGCTGTGCGGCTGCCGCGATTTTCTTTCCGTGCGTGATTCTTCTGTCCATTCGATCCCTGCCTTTCTTTGTATCTGGTGTACAAAATAATACTGTCGATGATAGCTACATTTATATTGTACCACAAAAACTGAAAAGCTGCAAATGGGAAAAATGAACAAAATACAGCAAAACAGCCGCGAATCCCTTTGGATGCCCCTGTGGGGACATACGGTATTCCGGCTGTTTTCGGTTGTGGTTTTCAGACGGCGGCGGGATCTTCTGCAATCCCCGACAGGATCATGGTCCAGGTATATTCGATAAAGGCGAACATGGTCAGAACCGTGGTCAGTATGCCGATCAGGGAGGAAAGATTGTCCACAAGCTGATGGCTGGATCCGGCGGCTTTCAGCACCAGAAACAGTACGGCGAAGCTGGTGAGAAAACAGGCAACTACAAGAATCCGCTGTTTCCCGGTCATCCGGCAGAAGCAGGTGGAGGTACCGTATTTGTTCCGGCTCCAACGGATAAAGGTGGCAATCTGTATGGGACAGGAGAAGAAAATAGCGTAGCCCGCAGAAGCGTACAGTCCCATGAGCGTATACACGATGCCGTACAGGACGGAGTTGCAGCCCCCGATCAGGCCGGATGACCTGCTCTTTGGCGTATTTGCCGGATTACTTTTTGTCGGATACCGCTTTCCGGTACAGTGCTTCCATCTGTCGGGTCATGGCGGAGGCGGTGAACTTTTTTCCGTAGGATTCTTCTGCACCGATGCACAGCTTCCGGTACAGGTCAGCGTCGTCCGCAATCATGGAGATTTTCTCAGCCAGCGCCGCCGGATTTCTCTGGGGAACCAGATACCCGTTCCAGTCGTCCGTGACCATGTAGGGATTGCCGCCGAAATCCGAGGCAACCGCGGGAATACCCAGACTGTATCCTTCCGACAGCGCCAGACAGGAGGTCTCCGTGCCGATGGAACAGTTGATGCTCAGGTTCATGATATTGTAGTACGGCGCCACATCATAGACAAAGCCTGTGAAACGGACGATATCCATGATGCCCAGCGCTTCCGCTTCCGCTTTCAGAGCCGCTTCTTCGGAGCCGCCGCCGATAATGAGATATTTCAGCTGTGGATGACTTTCCTTCAGCCGTGCAGCGGCCTGCAGCAGATAGGTGTGCCCCTTGTAGTCTTCCAGCCGTGCAGAGATGCCGCAGACAAAATCATCGGCTTCGATACCCAGCGACTGCCGGAGGGCGGCCTGCTCTTCTTCTGCGGTTTCCCGCATGGGTTCCACACCGTTGATGATGACGGTGATTTTTTTCGGGTTCACACCGGTGACGGTCAGATCGTCCATGGCGGCCTGTGCCACGGCTACAATATGGGTGGACAGGGTGTTGTTCACCAATCCGTTGATCTGCTTGCCGGGGAAGGTGGTCAGCTTCTTCGGCTGGGGAAAGGCACAGTGTCTGGTGTAGAACCGGCCGGTCACGCCGCAGAGCCACGCCGCCAGCTTGCCGGAAAAGGAGGAGTGACAGTGGACAATGTCCGGCTTCCATTCCCGGATGATGGCTTTCAGCTCGCCTACAGCCGCCATGTCAAAGCTTTTGTCCCGTCCGTTTTCGATTTCCCGGACCGCATAGCCTTCCGCTTCCACCATGGGAATCAGCTCCGCCCCTTTTGGCAGAACCACAAGCATCTCAAATGCGTTTTTATCAAAATTATGAAGGTAGTTCACAAGAAGCCGTCCCGCTCCGCCGATGTTGGAGTCGGTGAGAATCTGCAGTACACGAATCATAATAAACTCCGTTTGTTATATTGAGTAGTAAAAATTGCAAAGACTGCGTGAGATGACCCGGATTTCCGTCACTTCCTGAGAAAGGACTTTACAATGCCGGTGATGCATTCACAGCGGAAAAGAAGGGTCAGCGGGAAATATACCGCCATGCCGACGGCAGCCCCCACAGCCACCATGGCAAAATCGGAGGACAGCTTTCCGCCAACGAACCAGACTGCCGGTGCCATGATCAGAGCGGCGAGGAATGTCTTTGCCAGATCCAGCCAGTCGGCCTTCCGCAGTCGCATCATACCCCGGCGATGGGCACGGACGGCGTTGATGAGCATATTCAGAAGGGTTGCACCGCCGGAGAGAAGGGCAATCAGCTCAACGGTGACCTTATCGGCACAGAAACCGGAGAGCACAGTCAGTATGCCCACATTCACTGCCATGGCAACCAGGGCGCTGACCATGGGAACCTTGGTTTCTTCCGCCGCAAAAAAGCCTTTGATGAGCACTTCATTTACCGCCAGAAAGACCATGGACAGGGAAAAAGCAGCCAGCGCACGGGCGGTCATGGCAGTGTCGGCGGCGGTGAAGCTGTCCCGTTCATACAGCAGAGCGGTGAAGGGCTCCGCCAGCAGAACAATCCCCACCGTGATGGGTGCAATGATATATACCAGCGTTTTCACGGAAATCCGCATGAGCCGGTCGGTTTCTTCCGATTCACCGGATGCGGCGGCACGGGAGAAGTAGGGGAACAGCAGATTGGTGGCCACAAAGGAGAACAGCCCCACCAGAATGGTGTACAGCCGGTTGGCGTATCCCAGGACCGTGATCCCCCGTCCGTCCTCAATGCCGGAAGCCAGCCGGGTGTTGATCAGCGTGCAGACCGGGGTGGTCCAGGTGGACAGTAAGATCGGCAGCGCATTGCGGATGGCACGGCGGATGGGTTCTGTCCGAAGGGGTGTCCGCAGACGCCAGGAAAAACCGAGCCGCCGTAGGGACGGGATCTGTACAATCGCCTGTGCCGCCCAGCCCAGCAGCATGGCCACTGCCAGTCCGGTAATGCCGCAGACGGGATTCAGCGTCAGCAGATACCCTACCATGATCCCGTTGGAGACCAGGGAAATGATCGCGGGAATGTTGTATTCCCCCATGGACTGGAGATATCCCACAAAGGAAAACGCCAGTCCCGTGAAAACAATCATGGGGAAGAGAATCCGGGTCAGCTTTACCGCAAGGTCATGGGTCGCCGGTTCCACTTCGGGTGCCATGAAATGCACAAGAGGGGATGCAAATACTGTGCCGACAAGCGCAATGGCCATTGTGATCAGCAATACCAGATTCACATAGGAACGGGCGAAATCCAGCGCTTCCCCCCGGCCTTTTTTGACCAGAAGACTGTTGTATACGGGAATAAACGCCGTTGTTACCACCCCGCCCAGTACCAGATCGAATACGGTCACCGGCAGGCGGGAAGCGGTTTCATAAGCGATGGCTTCCATGGAGGATGTGCCGTAAGCCCCGGCCACCAGCGTGTCTCTGACCAGTCCCAGCACTTTGGCAGCCAGGATGAGAATCCCCATCAGTACCGCTGTCCCCGCAAAGGAGCGCTTATTCTGTTGTTCAGGCATAATCATATACTCCTTTCTTCGCAGAATACGGCGAGGATACTCCCGATACTTCTGATCTCTTATCTTTTACTTCTTACTTTCTCCGTGGATTTTGTCCCACATGGCGTAGATGGCGGCGTTGTAGTTTTCTTTGTCCAGAAGCCAGGCAACCCCATGGCCGGCGCCGGGAACGTGTACCAGCACACTGTTTTCCGGGTCGCAGTGGGAGAAGTTTTCCACACTCATCCGGTAAGGAACAAAATCATCGTCTTCCCCATGGGCAATCAGAATGGGCAGCCGGTTTTTCTCCAGCGCCAGACTGCAGTCCCCGGTGAGATACCGTGCTTTCTCGGAGGCGGACGGCAGGCTGAACCATACGCCCGTCAGAATCCGGATCCAGAACACGGCGGCATAATAAATGGGAAAGGGCGGCAGCCGGAACCACTGCTTCAGGACTTTCTTGCAGATGGCAGCAGGGGAAGAATACCCGCAGTCCGCGATGATCCCCCGCACATTGTCCGGCAGGTCTTCTCCGGCGGCCAGCATTACAGTAGCTCCGCCCATGGAGACACCGTCCAGCATTACGGGAACGCCCGGATATTTCTTTTGCAGATAGAAACACCAGTCCACTACATCATACCGTTCCTTCAGACCGAAGGTGATGTACTTGCCGGTACTGCCGCCGGCAGAGCGGTGATCGATCAGAAAGACGCCGTAGCCCCGGTCGTTCATGGGAACAGCACAGCCGGCAAAGTCCAGCAGCGGGTGGGAACGATACCCGTGCACCTGCAGAAAGATTCCCTTAACTTCCCCTTCCGGCGGCACATAATGACCCTGCAGCGTTACGCCGTCCCGGGCACGGATGTACACCGGCGCTTCGGCATGACTGCGTATATAGATCTGTCCGTCCGATACGGCTTTCCGGTCTTTTTCCGGGATCAGTTCGTAAGGGGGCGGCATGGCTTCCGGGTGGGTCCAGAGATCGGGGTGCTTCCGGTTCCGGGCGCAGGCAAAAAACGCCATGTACAGCCCCGCCCCCATGACGACGGCAAACAGAACCAGAAGAATGATAAGCAGTATTTTCAGCATATTTTTCACTTCCTGTATGGGTAATATCCGATGATGCGATGCACAGGAGTCGGTTTACAGCATTTTCAGAAATTCTTCTTCGGAGAGTACGGTGACGCCCAGGGATTCTGCCTTTGTCAGCTTGGAGCCGGCGTTTTCTCCGGCTACCACATAACTGGTTTTGGAGGATACGCTTCCTGCGGCTTTTCCGCCTCTTGCCTTGATTTTGGCGGAGGCTTCGTCCCGGGTCATGGTGGAGAGGGTACCGGTCAGCACAAAGGTCAGACCTGTGAAATCGGCGGCATTTCCGGCTTCCGTATCGGTATCGGCAGGGGCAGAGGCAGCTTTTCCTTCCGTGACAACCCCGGCAGCTTTCAGCTTGTCTACGATAACGCGGGTCTCCGGCAGGGCAAAATAAGTTACTACCATGTCTGCGGTGATCTGCCCGATGTCTTCCACTTCGCACAGGGCTTCCGCTGTGGCGTCAAAGAGCGCATCCACCGAACCGAACCAGCCGACGATGGCTTCCGCCGCGGCTTCTCCCACCTGACGGATTCCGAGAGCGTACAGCAGCCGCTCACCTCCTGCCGTTTTGGAGGCTTCCAGTGCGGCAATCAGATTGGCGGCGGATTTTTCCCCCATTCTGGGCAGAGCGGCAATGTCGTCCGCCTGCAGAGTGTACAGATCCCCCACATCGGAAACCAGTGCATTGTCGATAAATAGCTTCACCAGCGCAGGCCCCAGCCCGTCAATGTTCATGGCGCCCCGGCTGGCAAAATGGGTGATCCGCCGTTCCAGCTGAGCAGGGCATCCCGGATTCACACAGCGCAGAATCCCGGTGGCTTCTCCGGCATCCGTGACAAAAACGGCTGTGGGGCCGTCATCCGGCAGGGTATCTGCAATGGCTTCCGCCAATGTTTCTGCTTTGTCTTCTGCGTCCCAGATCAGCTTTTCTCCGCAGGAGGGGCAGATTTCCGGGAAGGCAAAGGGCTTTTCGCTGCCGTCCCGCTTTTCGGGCACGGACGACACGATTTCGGGAATGATGTCTCCCGCTTTCTGTACCCGCACCCAGTCGCCCAGCCGGATGTCTCTGGCACGGATAATGTCGATGTTGTGCAGGGTAGCCCGGGAAACCGTAGTACCGGCCAGTTTCACCGGTTCCAGAATGGCGGTAGGGGTCAGTACACCCGTCCGGCCGATCTGTACTTCGATGTCCAGCAGCTTTGTTATTTTCTGCTCCGGCGGATACTTGAAGGCGGCTGCCCATTTGGGCGTGGACGGCCCTTCCCCAAGAATTTCTCTCTGGGCAAGAGAATCAATCTTCACGACTGCCCCGTCAATATCGTAAGGCAGATCTTCCCGCAGCCGGCCCAGGGCTGCCACCGCTTCCGCGACGGCGTCCATATCGGCGGTTACGGTACGGATGTCAATGGTTTTCAGTCCCAGAGCTGCCATCTGTTCAATGGTTTCACGGTGGGAGGCAGGCATATGTCCGTCGGGGTACAGATCCCCGGTCTGATAGTTGAATACAAAAATGGAGAGATTGGCTTCTCTGGTACCCGCACTGTCCAGGCGGCGCAGGTTGCCGGCAGCGGCGTTGCGGGGATTGGCCCACAGTTTTTCTCCCGCTTCTTCTCTGACAGCGTTCAGAGCGGCAAAGCTTTCGTGGGGCATATAGACTTCTCCGCGGACAGAAAGGGATACCGGCTGGCGCAGGCTGTGGGGGATGGCATCGATTACGGCAATGTTTTCCGTAACGTTTTCCCCCACTGTACCGTCGCCCCGGGTGGCTCCAAGCACCAGTGTACCGTTTTCGTAAGTGAGACAAACGGAAAGTCCGTCGATTTTGGGTTCCACAGTGAACAGTATCTCCTCTGCCGGGATCCCTTCTTCCAGCAGGACGGTTCTTGTGCGTTCCAGAAAAGACCGCAGTTCCTCCTCGTCAAAAACATCCGTCAGGGAACCCATTTTCACAGGGTGTGTTACCTTGGCGAATTTTTCGCTGGCTCTGCCGCCGACCCGTTTGGTGGGGGAATCTTCTGCCGCCGCATCGGGATAGGCTTCTTCCAGTTCGGTCAGTTCCCGGAAAAGGGCATCGTATTCATAGTCGGAAATCTCCGGTGCGTCCTTTTCGTAGTACAGTTTCGCATGGTGGGCAATGGTTTTCCGCAGCGCCGCAATTCTGGCTCTGGCTTCCTTTTCGTTCATCGCTTTGTCTCCTGCCGTTTCGCTTGTTTCAATCTTATATATTATACCGCAAACGGGAAGGAATTTCCACGGCTTTGGCGTAAATTTTCAGATAAGATGAAATTTCATGAAACTCTCATCTTTCCTGCCTTGACGGAATGGTTACGATACGGTATAATAAATGAAACATACTACAGAAAGCAGGTGGCCGTCCATGCGGGAGCAGCTGAGAAGAGAGATTGTGAAGCGGACAGGCGAATATGTACAGTCGGCAGCGGCAGCGGCGGCATATGAGGAGGAATCCACTAAGATTGCTGCAGAGTTCGACAGACTGGTGGCGGAAGGAAAAACGGAGCTGGAAGCCTACCGGGCCATGCTGGACGATATTGAAGCCATGAAGCTGCTTCTTGCCTCCATTCCGCCTTCGGAGAAAATCCGTGAGGAACAGGCGAAAAAAGAGAAACGGCTGAACCGGAAATTCCGGAAAATGGCGGGCGGTATGCAGGGGATATTGTGGATCCTGACGCCCATCTGGTATTTTCTCTCCAGTTTTATGACAGGAAACTGGCATCTGACCTGGCTGATCTTTCTGGGATCTGCCGCCGGTTCGATTCTGCTGGATATTCTTGTAAAGTACAATGAAGGTACTCCGCTGCGTAAATGCGGCGGCTGGCATGGTATATTCTGGCTGTGCCTTGTGATGTTCTATTTTACATTCAGCTTTGCATCCGGTCAGTGGGCCCTGAGCTGGCTCCTTTTCCCCGCAGGCGCCATCGTGGAAATCCTGTGGAAAATGCTGGATAATAAATGATACGTGATAACAGTCCTCTTGTATCCCCATTCTGATGCTTTCATATCCACTAACCATCAAGGAGGAAAGACAAATGAAGCAGTTCCCGAGAACCACGGTAGGCGGTGTATCGCTGCCGAGAATGCTGATGGGTACCAACTGGCTGCTGGGCTGGAGCCATACCAGTGCGGCGGCGGATAAAGCCATCAAGGAAAAGTATGCTTCTCCCGCAGATTTCTATCCGGTATTTGAAGCCTATCTGGAAGCCGGCGTGGATGCCATCATGGCACCTGCCAGCACCAATCCCATTATGGTGGACGCCATCCGGTATGCCGAAGAAAAGTCCGGCAGAAAGATCATCATTATCGATACCCCTGCCATGAATGTGGATGATACCCCCGAAGCACGCGCACAGGCAAAGGAAGTGATCCGCCACAGCAGAGAAATCGGGTCCACGTTCTGTCTGGTTCACCACACCAGTGTGGAACAGCTGATCAACAAAAACAAACGGAGTATTGACCGGCTGCCGGATTATCTGTATATGATCCGGGAAGAAGGGATGCTGCCCGGGCTGTCTGCCCATATGCCCGAAGTGGTACAGTACACCGACTGGAATGACTATGATGTGGAAACTTATATCCAGATTTTCAACTGCATGGGCTTCCTGATGCAGGTGGAAATCGAAAGCGTTGCCCGGATCATCTGGAACGCCAGACACCCCGTCATGACCATCAAACCCTTCGCCGCAGGCCGCTGCACACCTTTTGTCGGCCTCAACTTCAACTGGAACGTGATTCGCGAATGCGATATGATCACCGTGGGGGCAAACTCTGCCGCCGAAGTCCGCGAAGATGTGGAAATCTCCATGGCCGCTCTGGAACGCCGCTTCCCCGATCTGGAAGGGCGCAGTTCTCCTTTTAAGCAGGCGGTTTTGGGGCATAAGTGACAGCGGGGGAGTAGTCCTGGGCGCTTGGGGAGAGAGCGTCAGCGGGAGTGTGGCGGTATAAACGGCTGCGCTACGCTTTGTCTGGGGTTTATAGTGGAGCGGTCAAGCTCGGCGCTGGTTTTGCGATTGATTTTTTAAGAGGTTTCGCTTAACGATAGTTTAAGCTTTACATTCATGAAAAGTATTGAGCGGTCAGGTTCGATGCTGGTTTGTGATTGATTATTGAGAGAGACTGAACGAAAGTCTTACTTCTCAAAATTCAAATCCAAACCAATGCCGAGCTTGACCGCTCTCCTTTATCACCCAGACAAAGCGAAGCGCAGCCGCTGATACAACTACTCTCCTGGCAGGCACGTCCTACCAAACCCGAACAGCCCGACACCGTACAACCACGGCTGTCAGATCGAGAACGCTCTGCCTGCAGTCACTAAATTGGTGAAGCATGCTTAAAGTTCTTTGCCAGGCTTTCTTTCAAGAAAGCCGCGTTTCTCCTCCCAAGCGCCCAGAACTACTCCCCCGCTGTACGAAAAAAGCCCCCACCAAAAGGCGAGGGCCGGAAAAGCGTTACACAAGGAAGCGCTTGATTTTCTTGGAGGAGGTTTTTTCGAATTCGGTCTTGCGGAATTCCAGCTTGTGGATCTGCTTGAAGGAGGGGAGCTTTTTGTTCAGTGCGGTGATTTCCTTCTGGATTTCCTTGTAGATATCGGTTTCCTGACCGGCGAACTTTTCTTCGAACAGGGCAGTGTTGGGGAAGATTACCGCGGTCAGCTTGATGGAACCGTCTTCGGTTTCCCGGCCGACAACCACGGATTCGGTGATCAGTTCGATTTTGCTCAGATATTCTTCGATTTCTTCCGGGAAGACGTTCTTGCCGTTGTCCAGCACGATGACAGACTTCATACGGCCTGTGATGGTGATGTAGCCGTTCTTGTCCACGAAACCTACGTCACCGGTGCGGAACCAGCCGTCTTCGGTGAATACAGCGGCATTGGCTTCGTCATTGTTGTAGTAGCCCAGCATTACGTTGTCACCCTTGACCTGTACTTCGCCGATGACTCTGCCGTCTTCATCCACCTGGGTGCCGTCGATGCGGATTTCGCAGCAGGGGACAGAAGGACCGATAGAACCGCACTTGCGGGCATAATAGGGCGTTACGGCAACCAGAGGCGCACATTCGGTGATGCCGTAACCTTCGTACAGAGCAATGCCCATGGATTCAAAAATCGGAATCAGAGAGGGATCCAGAGCAGCGCCGCCGCAGATGATCTTCTTCAGATTGCCGCCGAATGCCGCACGTACTTCGCCGAAGAGTTTTTCGGAAACGTCAATGCCCAGCTTGTTCAGCACACCCGCAATCTTCAGACCGCCGGAGAGCGCCTTGTCCTTACCGGAACGCTTGGCTTCGGACAGAATCTTCTTGAACATGGTGTTGACGAACAGGGGAACCAGCACCAGCCCTGTGGGTTTGTATTCCTTGAAGCTGTTCAGTACATGACGGAGAGAATCGTTGATGCATACCGTTATCCCCAGATTGATGGCAGCCATCATGCAGCACAGTTCGTAGGTGTGATGGATGGGCAGCACGGAAACGATCACGTCATCCGCACTGAAATCCACGGAGGTGTCAGCAGAGGTCACAGCAGCGTAAATGTTCTTCTGGGACAGCATAACGCACTTGGAAGAACCGGTTGTACCGGAAGTGAACAGCATTTCTGCCAGTCGTTCGTTGTCGATGGGCAGATCCAGCAGGGTCTGACGGATTGTGTCAAAGTCTGCGCCTGCTTCTTCGCCCAGAGCCAGAATCTTACCAAAGGCCAGACAGGTTTCCGGTGCATCTTCCGCAGACTCAAAGGAAACGGTGAACTTTACGGAAGGATGACTGACAGGCAGATTCCGGAAGGTTTCGTTGAAAGTACCGGAATGGATCAGACAGGTGGCGTCTACGGATGCCAGAAATTCACCGGTTACCGCAGGATCCAGTTCCTTGTCCATGGGGATGGCAACACCGCCGGCCAGCAGAATACCCATGTAGGCGGCAACCCAGTAAGGAGAGGTTTCTCCGATGATCCCGATGCGGACATTTTCATTCAGGCGGGTGCCAAGCACCGGGTCTTTCTGGCCGTAGATCCGCAGCAGACCGTCGGCAAAACGGTATACCATGGCAGTGAATTCTGTGAAGGTCAGGGACTTCTTTTCGCCGTGTTCCTTCCAGACATACAGGGTCTTGTCGCCCCAGCTTTCCAGAGACTGACAGAACTGGGAAATGTTTTCTACATGATTGAAAATATGTTCGTGCTTCTTATGATTGCGGACAGTATACTTCTTGCTCATGTCAATTTTTACTCCATCACAAATATTAGGTTTCGGAAATCTGGCAAAGCCCTGTGTCCAGCTGGGCCAGAATGCGGTAGAACTGGGTGAATTCGTCTGCGGAAATCCCGGCGGTAACCTGTTCTACGGCGTCTTCCAGAATCACACGGATCTGGGACATGGCTGCTTTGCCTGCTTCGGTCAGAACGAATTTGTTGTTGTAGTGAGAGCCGTCTTTGTTGCTGTAGGAAACGTATTCCGCCTGGCACAGATCGCCGGTCACACGGGATACAAAGGCTTTGTCCACCTGACAGCGGCGGGCAAGCTCCGTACCGGTCAGTCCGTCAGGGTTTTTGTCCAGCTGGAACAGGCACATCAGATGCATACTCCGCAGACCGAACCGGGAAAGTTTTTCATTTTTGATCTTCTGCAGGTTTTTTGCAATCTGGTCAATGGCAAAGGAAAACCGCAGAAAACGATCGTCATAGGACAGCATAACATTCTCCTTTACAGTGTCATACAAACATACAGTATTATAGCAGAGGTAAGTTGACTTGTCAATAACCAAAATGTTGACTTATCATCATTATACGCTTGTTTTATTGGTCAACATCGATAAATTCTGACAAAAAAGCGGAAAAAACAAAAAGTACGCCATACCGGGAAGGGTACAGCGTACAGACTGATTCAGTTACTATTACTTACCGCAGAGGATGGCATCGTATGCCGCAAGGGGCGTGTCTCCGTACAGCTCGGCGTAATCCTGACCAAGGTAACAGCCGAAGGAGGTGACGGCATCAAAGCCCATCTCCCGGTACATGGCGGCATCCGCCCGGCAGACCGCTTCTCTGAGATAGAATTCTTTCGGCGGACGTTTCCAGCCGGAGAACATGGAGTTGTCCATCCAGTAATCCAGTACCTTGGCATCGGTTTTGCCGAAATAAGCCAGCAGCTCGGGCAGCGTGGCAGTCGCTTCCGCATTCTTCGTGCAGTCGGGATCGTTCAGAGGACGCTCATGATCCCGATTCATGGGAGCATATTCCAGAAATACATTGTGCCGGGGCGCGATTTTCGGCGGTGTCAGGGTAGCAAAATACG
Organism: Oscillospiraceae bacterium; assembly: GCA_015064285.1. Taxonomy (GTDB): domain Bacteria; phylum Bacillota; class Clostridia; order Oscillospirales; family CAG-272; genus UMGS1696. The sequence continues at coordinate 21,579 of SVSN01000023.1, forward strand.
CCAGATAGCTCTGCTTTGCCCCGGGACGGCCGGCCTCCAGCCCTTCCGCAATGGCGTTGGTCAGAATCATGCCCTGGTCGGCCGGGGTCAGACTGCGGCATTTTTCGCACTGGCAGCCGGCACTGGCCACGTCGTCGATCCAGAAATAGTATTTGTTTGTGTCGGGAACGAAAATTTTCGCCAGGGCACAGGCACGTTCCTTTATGTATTCCAGCACTTCCGGTTCGCTGGCACAGCAGTTGAACTGTGGGGTACGGTTCCCGTTTGCGTCCGCCCGGAACCAGTGGGGATGGGTGTCAAATTTTTCCCGTTCCAGCATCCAGGACAGGGCGTGCATTTCAAATTCAATGGCGATGCCGGCCTTTTCCATCCGGGAGGCAAACTTTGCCCATTCCGGGGTGGAGAGCATCCGGATGGCCTGTTCCATGGTCTGATGTGCGTCATGTCCGCCTGCCGGGTGTACACCCAGCACATTCAGGTGCAGGTCTTCTCCCGTCAGCCGGTCTGCCCAGTAGTCATTCAGGCAGTCTTCCGCGTGAATGATAATACCTCTTTCCCGGAACATAGTTTACTCCTCCTCGTAGCCCAGCTCGTCCATTTCAGCCTTGAAGAAATCAAACATATGCACGCCGTCGTCGGTTTTGTAGCGGCCGACGGAATCGGGGCGCATTTCGATCTTGGCCATGGGAATGCCCAGATAGGCTTCCAGACGGGCCAGTGTTTCGTCCTGCTTCAGCACCATGTCTTCAAAACGGACGGAGATCACGTTCTTCGGCATGGGGGTGGCGTGCATGATTTCTCTCTGGTAGTACCAGCTGATGGCGCGGTTGGTGCGGATGTCGTCGGTCTTGTCGTACTGGATGCCGAATACGTTCAGGTCATCGGTCACGTGGCCGCCCAGGATGCAGTCACGGGGGTCACGTACCCAGTGAATGTACTTGATGTCGGGGAACATCCGGACGATCCAGGGGTATACCAGTGTGGTTTCGGGAATCTTCCAGCCCTTGTTTTCGGCGGGGGAGTTCAGTACGGTGTGGAGAAATTCTTCGATCAGGGTCTTGAATTCCTGAGGAATTTCGCAGGTATGCACAGCGGAGAAGTCCCACTGGTTGTTGCCCAGATACTTTACATACTGTGCGAACACCCGGCAGGCGTCGTACATCTTTTCCGGGGGAATCAGGTCGCCGGACTTGTTCAGGGGTTCACCCATATATACGCCGCTGGCGGTCAGGGTATGAGACATGGAACGGGTACCGCCGTGGCCCCGTCCGATTACGGTAATCAGCATAGGTTATATCCTCCTGCATGAGAGTATTCATGTTACGGTATCAGTGTATCATGTTTGTCCTTTTTTGTCAATGCCGAATTTGCCGGGGACAGGGAACGGATGACGGGCATATACTGCCTTTGACAGAATCCGTCCGGGGTTCTGCCATATACGACTTTCAAAACACAGGAGGACGGAAAATGCCGACATTTCAGAACAGAGCCACCCTGTCCGTGGGCGGCAATATCATTAATTCCAATGTGGTGCAGGGCGAGATCACAGAGGTGCTCCGGATCACCAAGACTGCTGTGAACGGATCCTATGTACCGGGGGATACCGTAACCTATGCGGTCAGCGTGGTCAATACAGGCACCTCGCCCTATACAGGTCTGACCCTGACCGACGATCTGGGGGAATACCCTTTCGGCGGAGGAACCCTGGTACCGCTGACCTATGCGGAGGGAACTGTACAGGTATATGTGAACGGTGTTCTGCAGCCGCAGCCTGCGGTTACGGATCCTTTTTCCATTGCCGGACTGAGTGTTCCCGCCGGCGGCAATCTGCTGGTGCTGTACAGCGCCGAAGTCAACCGGTTTGCCCCGCCTGAAGCCGACGGGACCGTGACCAATACCGTAACTCTCACCGGCGGCGGACTGAGCACCCCTCTGACCGCGGAAGCCGTGATTACTGCGGAAAATACCCCCAGTCTGACCATCAATAAGGCCATCTGCCCGGCTGTAATCACCGACAACGGTACGCTCACCTATACGTTTGTGATCCAGAACACCGGCAATACACCTGTGGCAGCAACGGACGGCGCTGTGATCACCGATACCTTTGAGACGACGGCAACCGGTGTGGAAGTGACCTTCAACGGTACCTCCTGGACGGAGGGCACAGACTACACCTACGACAACACCACCGGTCTGTTCACCACCACAGGCCCCATCACCGTTCCCGCAGCCACCTACACCCAGGATCCCGAAACCGGCGAATGGATCCTGCAGCCCGGGGTGGCGGAACTGGTGGTCACCCTGAGCGGCGTGCAGATCCGCGGATGATATGAGGTCAGGTAAGAAGTAAGAGGTAAGAAGTCAGAAGTACGGACGATCCGGAACCGGTGTACAATGACAGAAACGGCACTGCGGGAATACCTGCAGTGCCGTTTTGTACAATATTATTAGTCTGATACAGTCCCCCACATCTCTGTCTGCATCCGACAGGTCTTGCAGAAAACTGTATAATTCTTAAGTAACCGATGATTCACTAAATCATGCGATCAAAAACCGGCTACGGCGAGCAGGCTTGGTACCTGCGAGCTCACTTCACTATTTCTTGTGTCTTGGATATACAATAGTTAGTGGCACATGGAATTGCAGTAACTATATCCTGCAAATACCCATGTTTAAAGTTTTTTGCCAGGCTTTTTTTCAAAAAAGCCGCGTTTCCCTTTTGCGAACAGTTTAGTTAATCATCATTGACTTAATTCTTACTTTTCCCCCAGCGGTGCAAAGGTGATCCGTCCGCTTGCGGGGTCAGCTTCCACCAGACGAGCTTGCATTTTGGTGCCCAGCGTGTACAGGGTACCGCCGGAGCGCAGGGTACAGAAGGCTTCGTTGACCACTGCGTCCTCAAACAGAGGCGCCGGAATCAGACCTTCCACCAGGTTGTCACACTGGACGAACAGACCGAATTTCATGACGGAAACCACTGTTACATCGAATACCTGTCCGATCTTGTCCGACATATACAGGGCCATGTACAGATCTTCGATCTTCCATTCGGCCTGCTGGGCATTGATTTCCGTATCGGTGGAGGAAACGCCCCGTTCCGGTGCAGCCATGGCCAGCATCTGGGGCAGAGCTTCCGGCGGCAGTACGGTACCGGTGGTCAGCCGTCCGTTCGGTGCATAGGGCAGAACTGCTGTCAGTACCGTGTGGACAAACAGGTCAGGATACCGGCGGATGGGGGAGGTGAAGTGACAGTAGGTCTCCGCACCCAGTCCGAAATGGGGTTTCGGTTCCGCTACGTATTTTGCCTTCATCATGGAACGGAGCAGCACGGAGGAAACGATATCGCCGATTTCCTTCTTATTCGCTTCTGCCAGAATGCCCATCAGCTTGTCGGAAAGGCCGTGCATCAGCTCGTCCCCCGAGGATTCCGCAGTCAGACCGAAGGTGGGCAGCCCCAGATTGTGGGCATATACCGCAAAGGCGCGCAGCTTGTCTCTGTCCGGTTCCTCGTGAATCCGGTACAGGCAGGGCAGTCCGTGGGCACGGAGGGTTTCCGCCACGCCCATATTGGCCTGCAGCATGAACTGCTCGATCATCTTCTCAGCGTCCCCCCGTTCTCTGCGGACGATTTCTACCGGGAAACCTTCTTCGTTCAGCAGAATTTTGGCTTCCGCATCTTCCAGTTCCATCACACCCCGGCCTGCCGCCTGATCCCGCAGAATCCGGTACAGTACGTGCATGTCTTTCAGCATGGGCAGGGCGGCGGCATATTTATCCCGGAACGGGCTGGCTTCTCCGGCGTCAAACAGGTCGTTGACCTCGCTGTACACCCCGCGAACCGTGCTGCGCAGAATGGATTTGTACACGGCAGCGTGCTTCCGGTGTCCGTCCGGCGTCAGGGTAATCTCGCAGGAGAGGGCATATTTGTCCGTCCCCGCATTCAGGGAACAGGCACCGTTGGACAGGGATTTGGGCAGCATGGGCACTACCTTGTCCACAAAATATACGCTGGTGCCTCTGGCTCTGGCTTCCTTTTCCACACAGGATTCATAGGGCACATAGTGGGACACATCCGCAATGTGCACCCCCAGCAGCCAGTCGCCTTCCGGGGTTTTCTCAAGGGAGATGGCGTCGTCCAGGTCTTTGGCGTCCGCACCGTCGATGGTGAAAATCACCTTGTCCCGCAGATCTACCCGACCGGCGGGGGAAAGAGGCTGTGCGGCGCTGTTTTCGGCAGCCTGCAGAACATAGGGCGGAAATTCCGTACGGATGCCGCTTGTGTGAAGAATGGCAGCGTAGTTGGCTTCTCTGCCGGCGGAGGGGCCGAACAGGGTGGTGATCCGGCCTTTGGTGTCAAAGAAGGGCACTTCGTCATATTTGCCCCGCTTCCGCCGCTGGATGGTGATGGAGCGGGAACGGGTGAAATACGGTTCGCCGTCCGGGATGATTTCCACTTTGTCCCCGTCCTTCGCACCGATCATTTCGCAGTCTTCCGGGGGGACATACACCAGTACCCGCAGTTTTTCGTTGTCCGGCTTTACGGCGGCCCAGTCTTCGGCAACGGTAAGCCGGCCGGTGATGGCTTCCGCTGTGTGTTCCAGTACCGTTGTCACTTCGCCTTCGGCACTGTGTCCGCTGCCGGGCCGGCGGAATACCCTGACCTGTACCAGATCCCCGCTCATGGCACCCATGGTGGCACGGGGCGCGATGAAGATGTCCTCACCCAGGTTCTTGTCCGGTTCTGTGGGCATGGCAAAACCGAAGCCTCTGCCGCTGTAGCTGAACCGGCATTCCAGCACCATATCGGTTCCGGTATCCTTGCCGCTTCTGTGATCCCTGGGCTGAGGGCGGGCGGTTCTGCGGCTGTTTTTTTCGTGACGGCTGCGATTGTTGTTTCTCTGTCTCATTTCTTCATTTTGTTCTTTCCGTTCTGCCGGTTCTTTCGGCACTGCGGCCTGCGCAGCGGGTTCATCTTTGGTTGCCTTTGCGGACTGAACGCTGTTTTTAGTCTTTTTGGACACGGCAGAACGGGATTCGCTTTTGCTGTTATTGGCTTTACGGCTCTTTTGTGCACCGCTTTTTTTCTCCGGAGGCAGTACGGCTTCTGCTTCCGTTTTTACGGTTTCTGCAGAAGGTTTTTTATTTACAGGAACGGATTTGTCTGTTTTCTTCCTTTTATTGTTATTCTCTTTGACAGGTTTGTTCTGCGGTACTGCTTCTGCCGGTGTTTCTGTTTTTGCGGGAGAGGCCGGCTCGGCTGCTTTCTTCTTTTTATGATTCTGTTTATCGTTCCGCCGGGCAGACTTATGCTGCGGTACGGCTTCTGCGGCTGTTTCCGCTTCGGCAGGTGCGGTTTGCTTCCTTATATTGGCCTGACCGGGTCTGCCTTCCACGATGATAGCGTCTTTGCCTGATGTTCTGCGCTTTTCCGGTTTGCCGGCGTCTGCTTCCGGGGCGGGGAAGGCAAAACCGCCGCCGGTGAACTGTACTTTTCTGGTGCGGATCCGGGAGAATTCCTCCTCCTGCCGCTCGCGTTTATCTGTTTTCTTTCTGTTTGCCAAATGCGATTCCTTTTCCGACAGAATGTCTGTCTGTATTCATATGTGATTATTCCGTTTTTATACATGGGATATGACCACAAAAAAACGGAACCCGTAAGAGTCCCGCTTTTGTTTTGTGTTCTCCGGACTTATTCAGCGGCTGCTTCTTCTTCCACAGCAGCTTCGCCTTCAGCAGCGATTTCACCTTCTGCTTCATGGTCGTGGTCGTGGTCGTGGTCAACTGTTTCAGCAGCGTTGCCCATGTTGGCGCTGCCCATCAGATCGCTGAAGTCGGTGGTGTCCTGAATCAGGTAGGAAACCAGAACCAGTACACAGAATACGATAGCAACGATGGTGGTCAGCTTGGAGAGCTTCTTGTCCAGGGTAGAACCCTTGGTCTTACCGAAGAAAGTTTCGGCGCCGCCGGCGATGGTACCGGACAGATTGTGGGACTTGCCGTGCTGCATCAGAACAGCTACGATCAGAAACAGTGCGGCGATAATGAGAATGATACCGATTGCGATTTGCATAAGATCCTCCGTGATCCGCCGGCAGCCGGTCTCGCAGCTCCGGGGAATTTGTTTTTTGGGATACAAAGGGCATAGATATACCCTGTAAAAACCACTTAGCCTATCTATTGTATCACAACTTTCCGTTAAATGCAATAGTTAAACGAAAAAATGTTGGCGGTAAAATGGAAATTGATGAATTCGGGACGGACATTTATTGAAAAACAGGTCCGGAATTGTTGGATTTGAGGAGAATCTGGTTTAAATACATAAATTTCGATATTTATTATTAGCGGAAATGCACATTGACGAAATTTCGCCGAAATGCTATAATAACCACATATAAGCCATGCTTGTATAATAAAATTTCAAAAGGAGAGTTTATCATGAAGAAACTCGCTTCTCTTCTGCTGGCAGGTCTTCTGGCCGTTGCCATGATCGCTCCCGCATCCGCTGCAGGCGCGAACGAAATCCTGAAGGGTACTCCTACTCTGGATGGTCAGCTGGATGACATCTACGCTCAGTCCGCTGTATACACCATCGAAGCTGACTCCGTAAATTACGCATGGGGCGGCGCTGAAATCCAGGATTTCTCCAATGCTGTTTCCTACTTCCTGTGGGACGACAACTATCTGTACATCTGCACCACCAACGTTGACGACACTCCCGTTGCTCTGACCGGCGAAAAGACCTGGATGAACGACGCTGCTGAAATGTGGTTCATCGACGAAGGTCTGCGCCACAAGATCCACGCTGCTGCTGACGGTAACTTCTTCCTGGGTACCGACGGCGACGGCCAGACCGCTTACGATTTCGCTGGTGCCAAGTCCGTTGCCAACTACACTGACGACGGCTGGTGCATCGAAGTTGCTCTGCCCATGAACGACCTGGGCGCAGGCAAGGAATTCTCCTTCACTCTGCAGGTTAACAACTGTCTGGACGATGGTGCCGCTGCCGGTTCCGCTTCCGGTTCTCAGGCTGGTGACTACGCTATGAAGTGCGTTGCAGAAGAAGTTGTTCTGCCCGTAGTTGAAGAAGTTGTTGAAGAAGCTACTGCTCCTCAGACCTTCGACGCTGGTGTGATCGCTGCTGTTGCCGCTATCGTATCCGCTGCCGGTTACGCTATCTCCAAGAAGAGATAAGTTTCGTTAACGGAAATTTCAAAGGCTCTCTGTATGCACAGGGAGCCTTTTTCCATGCTTCGAAAAATGCTGAACAAGAAAATTCAATTATTAAATCATATAAAATTTGCAGAATAGCTTGACAAAAACGGGAAATGGTGTTAAAATATGAACGCATCGTAAAGCATAAGAGGTATATCTGTGACTTTACGGTAGGAAAATTTTATAAGAAGAGGTATAGAAAATGAAAAAGGTTCTCTCTCTGATTCTGGCTTCTATGCTCGTAGCTACTCTGGCAGTGTCCGCAGCAGCAGTTGAAACTCTGTCTGACGACGTTGCTCGTAACTTTGGCTTCGGCGTAAAGAAGGCCAACACCGCATGGGCTCCTGACGGCGTTAAGTCCGAAGGCGAATACTATGACATCGACTACCTGCCTGAATGGTGCGTAGGCGTTTGCCACGACGCTTCCCTGTCTGACGAAGCTCAGAACCTGGATGTAGACGTTGCTGTATCCTGGGACGACACCTACCTGTACACCTGGCTGTCCTACACCGAAGGCACCGGTCATCACTTCGATGCTACCGAACACTCCGGCTTCTGGGACGGTGAAATCGTTCAGCTGGGCGCTGCTGAAATCGACGTTGCTGTTGAAGACGCTGCTGACCGTCTGGAAACCGGTTACGGTATGTACACCGCTGACGGCTCCAAGGCTACCATGAACTGGGCTGACGGTAAGGGTACCGGCCACTGCGCTAACAACTCTGGCGTTGACGATTTCGAATGCTTCGTTGATGGCAACACCATCACCTACGAAATCAGAACTCCTTTCAACGCATTCACTTCCAAGTCCGTTGAAGAAGGCCTGCAGTTCAAGCTGTGCTACGTTATCTGCTATGATGGCGGCGCTGGCGAATACCTGATGTGGTCCCTGGGCGACGGTGTTACCGGTGGTGCAAAGGACGCTTCCCTGCACGCTAACGTAACTCTGGAAGCTGCTCCCGTTGTAGAAGTTGTTGAAGACGTTGTTGTTGAAGACGCTCCTCAGACCTTCGACGCTGGTGTGATCGCTGCTGTTGCTGCTATCGTATCCGCTGCTGGTTACGCTATCTCCAAGAAGAGATAAGTTATAAAACATAATCGTTTTAGATCCCTTTCCATCCGGAAGGGGATCTTTTTTGCTCATTTATTTATTAGCGATTAAATAATTTTTTGTAAGCTATTAAATAATTTCCGGCAGGTTACTGCAAACTATTAATTAAATATATTGCTATATAGAATTATATAAAACAGTTTAATAAAAATAAATAAAGAAATGAATTAAGAAACAGGTATTAATTATTGTATGAATGAACAAAAAGCCTGTGGATACCTTGACAGTACAAATAGTGCATGATAGAATAGATTTGTATCGAGGCGTGGGTTTCCCGCAGTGTAGGCTGGGGAAGATTGCCCGATAAATACAATTAAAGAGGGTATCAAAATGAAGAAGACTCTTTCTCTGATCCTGGCCGGCGTTCTGACCGCTGCCATGGCTCTGTCCGCTTCCGCTGCATGGGAAGACTGTGCGAACACCGACGTTAAGTTCGGCGTTAAGGGTATCGCTGCTGATACTACCTGGGCTGCTGACGGCGAATGGGCTGAAGGCGAATACGCTGAAATCGCTGTAGATGGCAAGTGGATGTCCGCTGCTACCTCCGACGAAGCCAACATTCCTGCTGCAAAGGCTCTGGACTACACTCTGGGTATGTCCTGGGATGCTGACTACCTGTACGCTTTCATCCAGTTCTACGATGAAAACGGTCACGACTGCCCCTACGGCTCCGACCCCGGCAACATCTGGCAGGCTGGTGCTATCCAGGTTTCCGCTGCTGAAGTTGACTCCGTTGCATCTGACAGACTGGAATACGGTATTGCTCTGGCTACCGACACCGGCGCTATGGTCTCCACCGTTTGGGCTGACTATCTGGGCTCCGGCTACGCTGTTGAAGGCGACTACATCGTTATCAACGACGGTGACACCATGACCTACGAATTCAGAGTTCCCTTCTCCGCATTCTCCACCAAGGCTGCTGCTGAAGGCGCTCAGTACGGTATCAACCTGGTTCTGTCCTGGGGTAACGGCACTGACTACATCCACTCTCAGCTGGCTGCTGGCTGCACCGGTGACCCCGGCAAGGCTGCTGACCGTTTTGCTGACATCACTCTGGAAGAAGCTATCGTAGTTGAAACCGAACCTGAAGTTGTAGAAGACACTGCTGCTGCTCCTCAGACCTTCGACGCTGGTGTGATCGCTGCTGTTGCTGCTATCGTATCCGCTGCAGGCTACGCTATCTCCAAGAAGAGATAAGTTGTCTCCGAAAAGAACTGCCTGAAAAACGTATGACCTACATAAGTACGATTTCATAACAGGTAAAAAGAACTCCGGTTTTCCCGGGGTTCTTTTTTTGGTTGACTAATCCTGTAGGTATTTTATGAATCTGTTGTAAAAAATGCTCCTGAAAATAAACAGGGCTAAAAAAATCAATTTATAAAGGCGAAATTATATTGACAATTTATGAATTGTGTGATACAATACAACCGAGCCTTGAGGGTGTTTTTTCGGTATTATCGAAAAACATTTTCAAAGGACAAAAAATATTTTATAGAAGAGGGAAGAAAAATGAAGAAGACTCTTTCTCTGATCATGGCAGGTCTGCTGACCGCTGCTATGGCACTCTCCGCTTCCGCAGCTTTCGTTGACTGCGCTAACCCCGACGTTAAGTTCGGTGTTAAGGGTATCGCTGCTGACGTTGCATGGGCTGCTGACGGTGAATGGACCGAAGGCGAATACGCCGAAATCGCTGTAGATGGCAAGTGGATGTCCGCTGCTGTTTCCGACGAAGCTAACCTGGACGCTGCTCAGAAGCTGGATTACAAGCTGGGTATGTCCTGGGACGCTAACTACCTGTACACCTACATCGAATTCTACGATGCAAACGGCCACGACAACACCTACGGTGCTGACCCGGGTAACATGTGGCAGGCTGGTGCTATTCAGGTATCCGCTGCTGAAGTTGACTCCGTAGCCGGCGACCGTCTGGAATATGGCGTAGGCATTACCTCCGACACCAACGAACTGATCAACACTGTATGGGCTGACTACCTGGGCTCCGGCTACGGCGTAGCAGGCGACTACATCGTTGTTAACGATGGCGACACCATGATCTATGAAATCAGAACTCCCTTCAACGCATTCTCTACTGTAGCTCCCAAGGAAGGCGCTCAGTACGGCGTTAACCTGGTTCTGTCCTGGGGTAACGGTTCTGACTATATCCACACTCAGCTGGCTGCTGGCTGCACCGGTGACCCCGGCAAGGCTGCTGACCGTTTCGCTGACATCACTCTGGAAGAAGCTATCGTAATCGAAACCGAACCTGAAGTTGTAGAAGACACTGCTGCTGCTCCTCAGACCTTCGACGCTGGTGTGATCGCTGCTGTTGCTGCTATCGTATCCGCTGCTGGTTACGCTATCTCCAAGAAGAGATAAGTTTGTTTCAAACATATTCTGACATTTGAGAAATGACATAGGAAAAACCGCTCTGAAAAGGGCGGTTTTTTTGTGGGATTTTTTATCTGGTTCTTGTGCGGCTGTGAAAACTGTGTTATAATACAGGTGTATTCCCATATTTTAAATTAAGGAGATAAAACATATGAAAACCAAGAAACTGCTTGCTCTGCTGCTTGCGGCTGTGCTGGCTTTCTCCGGCCTTGTTGGCTGCGGAAGTGCGGAAGCGGAAACCGAAGCAGCCGGCAACAGTGGAGACACTGTTGTGGAAACGACTCCCCAGGATGTGGAAACCACCCGTGACCAGATTTCCGATAACCTGCCTGATAAGGACTTCGGAGGCCGGAATTTCCATCTGCTGACCAGACAGAACTACTTCCATAAGTTCATGCCGGAAGACATGACCGGCGAAGCGGTGAACGATGCCCTGTATGCCCGGAACACCGAAATCATGGAACGGTACAATATCACTATGAGTTATACCGCGCCTGCCTGTGAATGGGGTTCTTCCTCCAAGACCTGGAACCAGGATCTGGAAACCTCTGTAATGGCCGGTGACGGTGCCTACGACCTGGTCGCCGGATACGCTTCCACTGTACCGGAAGTGGTAACCAAGAACATTCTGCTGAACTGGCACGATGTGCCCTATATTGATCTCTCCCGTCCCTGGTGGAGCGAAAGAGTTTCCGAAGCCCTGACGGTAAACGGTAAGCTGTTTCTGCTGACCGGTGACTATTCCCTTTCTCTGTGGGACGATATGTTCGGTTTCCTGTTCAACAAGCAGGTGGCACTGGACTATGGTATTGAAGACCTGTACGAGCTGACCAGAAACGGCGGCTGGACCATGGACAAGCTGGCAGAATTCTGCAGTGCGGTAGCCAACGATTCCAATGGTGACGGCACCTGGGATGCCAATGATACCTACGGTCTGGTATCCAACTGGTCCACCTCCATCGACACTTTCCAGATCAGCTGTGACATGGATCTGGTATCCCACAAGGATGACGGCGGTCTGGAGATCACTATGATGTCCGAAAAAGCTGTGGACATTCTGTCCCGCGTAACCGCCCTGTATAACGATGCACATGCAGCCTATGCGGTTGACGACGCCGGGATTCTGACTACCTATGACAATATGTTCTCCGGCGGACAGGCGTTGTTCTATGCCATCTTCTTTGCCAATATCACTGCTCTGCGTGACATGGAAACCGACTTCGGGATCCTGCCTTATCCCAAACTGGACGAAGCACAGGCACAGTATTCCAGCACGTCCCGTGACAACTTTGACCTGTTTGTTCTGCCTATCGACGTTAAGGATCAGGAATTCTCCGGGATTATTACCGAAGCGCTGTGCGCTGAATCCTACCGCAGCGTAGTGCCTACCTACTACGATGTGGTTCTGAAAACCAAGACCTCCCGTGACGAAGAATCCGCTGAAATGATTGACATCATCCGTGACTCCCTTACCTTCGACCTGGGTTACCTGTGCTCCACGTCCCTGAACGGTCTGGGCCATATCTTCGTAAACCTGGTTCGCAACAACTCTACCGACCTGGCTTCCAGGTATGCCGGCGCCGAAAAGGCTGCACAGAGTGCGCTGGAAGAAATGCTGGCGGCTTACGGTTACGGCGGCTGAGGCTGTTTCTGACGGACGGATTATGCTCACATAATGTTTATGGAATACATCAGGGTTTTCCACAGGATCTTTTTCCTGTCGGGAAACCCTTTTGTGTTGCAAAAACGGGTCCTGCGTGCTATAATGAAGAAAAACCACAGTTTTCGGAGGTGTGTATGGAGTTTCTGCGGAAGATGGCGGCGAAGCACGATGACAAATACGGCAAGGCGCCGGTGACGATTGCGTTTTTGGGAGATAGTGTGACCCAGGGGTGTTTTGAGATTTACGAAACCGGCGGAGGCGGACTGGATACGGTTTACGATGCGGAGAACAACTATGTCCATAAAGTGGCGTCTGTTCTGCGGCATATGTGCCCCGGCGCCCAGCTGAACGTGATTGCAGCGGGGATCAGCGGGGACAATGCACCAAACGGCAACGCCCGGCTGGAGAGAGATGTGCTGCCTTTTAAGCCGGATCTGACAGTGGTATGCTACGGGCTCAACGACAGCGGCGGCGGATTTGACGGTATTACCCGGTATACAGACGCCCTGGAAAGCATTTTCACCCGTCTGCAGGCTGCAGGTTCCGAGGTGATCTTTATGACGCCCAACACCATGAATTTCAACACAAGCTGTCACATTACCTGTGACCTGTTCAAAGGTCTGGCAGAGCATTTTGCCGCCATCATGAAGGACGGTGTACTGGATGCATACATAGATGCCGCAAAGGCAACAGCGGAAAAATGCGGTGTGCCGGTGGTGGACTGCTATGCCAGGTGGAAAGCCATGGAAGCAGCCGGAGTCAACACCACGGAGCTGTTGTCCAACAAGCTGAATCATCCTACAAGAGAAATGCACTGGATGTTTGCCTGGATGCTGGTGCAGCAGATCATCGGATGAATATGTTATAAAAGGGAAGAGATAAGCAGTATTTCCGGATACGGCTTGTCTCTTTTTTTGTGAAAAGGGTATTGACAGCGTAACACTGTTATGGTATAATCACGGTATAGATACGTAACATTGTTACGAAAGGAGATGCATATGGAAGAGTTTATCTCCAAAAAGGAAGTGCTGGCAAAGTACGGAATTTCCTATGGCGCACTGTACCGGTGGAAGCGGATGGGACTGATTCCGGAGGACTGGTTTATCCGGCAGTCCACCCAGACGGGGCAGGAAACCGTTTTCCCAAAGGCGCTGATGTGTGCGCGGATGGAAGAAATTCTGGCGCAGAAGAATGACACATCGCTGGAAGAACTGGCGGAACGATACAGAAGCCGGACGGAAAACCTGCAGCTGGTGATCCGTCATGCAAGCGGGACAGGGGTCAGCCGGCTGGAACTGTCGGAGATCGCCTGGATCGGTCTGTCCGACGGTACGGATCTGACACAGATGATCAGAGAAGCGGCGGAAAAGGGAACACAGAGAAAGGATATGGTATGAACAATAACATCAATATCAACGGCTCCGGCAGCGTGGCCGGCGGCACTTATGATACCGTTACCATCAACGGAAGCGGGCGGGTGAACGGCGATCTTGTCTGTCACAGCATGACCATCAACGGCAGCGGGGCTGTACACGGGAACCTGAAGGCAGCCGGCAGCTTTACCATCAACGGCTCCGGCAGAGTGGATGGGAGCATCACCGAAAGCGGCAGTGTAGCCATCAACGGCTCCGGGAAAGTAGGCGGATCTGTCCATTGCCATACCTTCCGTTCTTCCGGTTCCGCTTCCGTGGACGGGGACTGCGAAGGGGAAGACGTGGAACTGAGCGGCGGCGGTCACATCGGCGGGCTGCTCAACGGGGAAAAGGTGCGGATTCATCTGTATAACAACAACCATCCGAAAATCGGCTCCATCGGCGGTTCGGATATTCAGGTAAAACACAGACCGGGCGGAAACGGAAATAATCCCGGTTGGCATATCAAAATTTTGGGAATCGAAATCGGCAGCAGCGGCGGCAGCGGAGAGCCGGGGTATCTGGAAACCGACACCATTGAGGGCGATGTTATCGATCTGGCATATACCAGGGCCAACCGGGTCAGCGGTCGTGTGGTGAAAATCGGTGCAGGATGTATGATCGGCAGAGTGGAATACACCGAATCCGCCGAGATCGACAGAGAAAACAGCGAAATCGGGGAAACAGTGCAGCTGTAATGGAGTTCACTGGCTGAGAGCAGATTACAGACAAAGAAAAACGTTCAACCTCTTGCATTTTCAGGGGAAACATGGTATAATACTACATTATCAATAAAAAAAGTTCCTCCATAAAAACAAATCAAAAAGAGGAACAGGAAAGGATATCCACCATGGAACTCACTTCTGTCAGAACCCTGTACCGGGCCATGGACACAGTGGACCAGTCCCACGTAAAGGTAGGCGGCTGGGTACGCAGTATCCGTGACTCCAGAACCTTTGGCTTTATCGTGCTCTCCGACGGTACCTTCTTTGAACCCGTCCAGATCGTTTATGACGATAATCTGCCCAATTTCAATGAAATTTCCAAGTTCAATGTGGGTTCCGCCATCATCGTGGAAGGCCGTATCGTACTGACCCCTGAGGCCAAGCAGCCCTTTGAAATCCACGCCGATTCCGTAACCCTGGAAGGCGCATCCACCCCCGATTATCCCCTGCAGAAAAAGCGCCACACCATCGAATATCTCCGCACCATCTCCCACCTGCGCCCCCGTACCAACCTGTTCCAGGCGGTATTCCGCGTGCGCTCCCTGGCCGCTTATGCCATCCATAAGTTCTTCCAGGAACGGAACTTTGTATACGTGAACACCCCCCTGATCACCGGTTCCGACTGTGAAGGTGCCGGCGAAATGTTCCGGGTTACCACCCTGGATCTGGAAAACCTGCCCATGACCGAAGACGGCAAGGTAGATTTCTCCAAAGACTTCTTCGGCAAGTCCACCAACCTGACGGTATCCGGCCAGCTCAACGGCGAAACCTACGCCATGGCTTTCAAGAACATCTACACCTTCGGCCCCACCTTCCGTGCGGAAAACTCCAACACCACCCGTCATGCCGCTGAATTCTGGATGATCGAGCCGGAAATCGCTTTCGCCGATCTGCAGGACGACATGATGCTGGCGGAATCCATGCTGAAGTACATCATCCGTTACGTAATGGAAAACGCACCGGAAGAAATGGCCTTCTTCAACAGCTTTGTGGACAAGGGCCTCATCGAACGGCTGAACCATGTGGTGAACTCCGATTTTGGCCACGTGACCTACACCGAAGCTGTAGAAATTCTGGAAAAGAACAACGATGCCTTCGATTATAAGGTATACTGGGGCTGTGACCTGCAGACCGAACACGAACGGTATCTGACCGAACAGGTCTTCAAGCGTCCCGTATTCGTAACCGACTATCCCAAGGAAATCAAGGCATTCTACATGAAGCTCAACGAAGACGGCAAGACTGTGGCAGCCATGGACTGTCTGGTACCCGGCATCGGCGAAATCATCGGCGGTTCCCAGCGTGAAGATAACTACGATCTGCTGGACAAGCGGCTTGACGAACTGGGACTGGACAAGGAATCCTACGGGTTCTACATGGATCTGCGGAAGTACGGTTCCGCCCGCCACGCAGGCTTCGGTCTGGGCTTTGAAAGATGCGTTATGTACCTGACCGGTGTGAACAACATCCGCGATGTACTGTCTTTCCCCAGAACCGTAAACAACTGCGAACTGTAAGACAGATACAACAAAAAGACAGCCTGCGGAGGAATCAAAACCTCTCTGCAGGCTGTTTTTATTATCCAACTGTCCGTTGAGGACGGGTATCTGTCGGATCGCTTCCCTC
>SVSN01000120.1 GCA_015064285.1 Oscillospiraceae bacterium
CAAAAAGTCAATAGCAACAAGGCATATTATATCAACAAATGTATAGAATAACGTCTGTTCCGCTTGACAAATGCATAGAAATGCAGTATACTATAAAACATATTGATACTACCCTCATGGGAAAGGAAATTATATATGAAACGTTCTGTACGCATTGCCTGCCTTCTGGCTGCACTTCTGATGGTGATGCCCCTTGCTTCCTGCGGCGGTGATACCACAGCAGAAACCGAAAGCGATACCACTGCCGATACTGTGGCTGTCGAAACCGAACCGGCGGATCCGCTGGCAGGACTGCCCGAAGCTGACTACGAAGGCTACGACTTCCGCCTGAACATCCGCGACAACGACAAATGGGTGAACGACCAGATCGCAGAAGAAATGACCGGTGAAGTGGTAAATGACGCCGTCTTCAAGCGCAACACTGAGATCATGGACCGGTACAAAATCGTAATCTCCCATACCCGTTCCTCCCATGCCAACTCCGACGCTGACGCAAAAGCCACTATCACCGCCGGTGACGATGCCTATGATCTGATCACCAATCATCCCCGGCAGCTTCACGGCTACGGCAACGAAGGTCTGGCCCTGGACTGGCACAAATTCAAGCATGTGGATCTGACCCAGGCTTACTGGGATCAGGACGCTGCCAAGAGCTTTACCATGCCTGACGGCGGTCTGTACTGCATGATCGGGGACAACAGCCACTGCTCCGTAGGTGCCACCTTTGCCATGCTGTTCAACAAGGATCTGTTTGATCAGCACCAGCTGGATTATCCTTACGAATCCGTCAAGGAAGGCTCCTGGACCATGGACAGCTTCCTGAACATCTGTGAAACCTATTCTACCGACCTGAACGGTGACGGTACCATGGGTGATGACGACCTGTACGGTTATGTAACCCACCACTGGGTTGGTCCCATTCAGGCGTTCTATGCCTCCGGTGCCCGTGTTATCGACAAGAACTCCGACAACTATGCCTTTAACGTATACAGTGAACGCTCCATCACCATGTACGAACGGTACTTCGGACTGCTGGCTTCTCCCTATAGCTGGATTGACGCTGAAACCTCCTCCTCCTTCACGGGGGATCATCTGCCCCTGTTCCAGGAAGGCAAGGCCATGTTTGTGGATGTAAACCTGCTGTCCGTAGAATTCCTGCGGGAGATGGACTTCAACTTCGGGATCATTCCGTGGCCCAAGCTGGAAGAAACCGACAAGGAATACTGGTCCAATGTAGACGCCGGTACCAACTTGTTCATCGTGCCCATTACCGCCTATGCCAACCAGGATCTGATCAGCCATATACTGGAAGCCATGGCCATTCTGGGCAGAGAATACGTAATCCCCGCCTACTATGATGTAGCACTGAAGACCCGTGACTCCCGTGACGAAGAATCTGCGGAAATGCTGGATATCATCCTGGCCAACCGTGTATTCGACCTGGGATATTGGAACATTGAATTCGGCGGCGGCTATGACAGCCACTTCTCCGAACTGGCCCGCGGCAAGGCCGATTTTGCTTCCTGGTACGACGGTAAGCTGAAATCCGCCGAAACCCGTAAGGAAAAGGTTATAAACCAGTATCTGGATCGAGCCGAACAGTAAATCCATACAGAAAGCTGCCTGTCCTGCGGGATGGGCAGTTTATTTATATCTTGTCACCATAAAAATATAAGTCACCATTGACACAGACGCCGGAATATGGTATACTGACCATGAAATATTATGCATTTCCGTCGGAATACGGCAATATTACATAATACCAATTCTATCTGTACATCGGAAAGGACATAAACCATGAAACGTTTTCTCTGCATTCTGCTTGCACTGCTGACCATGCTGCCGCTGGCTTCCTGCGGCGGGGGAACCGCTGGCGAAACCACAGCCGATACCGCAGCGGCGGACACCACCCCCGTGGAAACCGAGCCTGTCGATCCGCTGGCCGGGCTGCCCGTTATGGATTACGAAGGGTACGAATTCCAGATGATGATCCGGAACGCCGAAAACTGGATCGAAGACCAGATCGCCGAGGAAATGACCGGTGAAGTGGTAAACGATGCTGTTTTCAAACGGAACAGCGAAACGGAAGAACGCTACAACATCACCATCAGCCACACCCCCTCCTCCCACCACAACTTTGAAACCGACGCCAAGCCTCTGATTCTGGCCGGCGACTCCACCTATGATCTGGTAGTTCCCCACGCCAGAGCCGCTTTCAACTATGCCAACGAAGGCCTCGTGCTGGACTGGAACACCCTGAAGCACGTGGATCTGACACAGGCTTACTGGGATCAGGACGCTGTGGAAAGCTTCCAGATGCCCGGCGGTCTGTACTGTCTGACAGGGGACATCAGCCATGAATCCGTCGGCGCTTCCAACGCCATGCTGTTCAACAAGGATTACTTCGACGAAAACGGTATCGAATATCCTTACGAACTGGTTAAGGAAGGCGGCTGGACCGTTGATGTATTCACCGAAATGGCAGAAACCTATTGCCGTGACGTGGACGGCGACGGCGCATTCACTGACAAGGATATCTACGGTTACGCATCCTTCTACTGGATCGGTGCCATTCAGGCATTCTATTCTTCCGGTGCCCGTGTAATCGAAAAGGGTTCCGAAACCTATGAATTCAGCGTATACAGCGAACGCTCCGTGAAGATGTTTGAAAAGTTCTTCGATCTGCTGAACTCTCCCTACGCCATCATGGACACCACCTCCGACAACTCCTTCGACTGCACCTCCACCACCATGTTCCGGGAAGGCCGCTCTCTGTTCACAGACGTAAACATCACCCTGGTTATCAACCTGCGTGAAATGGACCAGAGCTTCGGGGTTCTTCCCTGGCCCAAGCTGGAAGAAGCAGACGATTATGTAGCCAACGTGGACGCCGGTACCAACCTGTTCATCGTGCCCATCACCAACTCCGATCCCGACCGTACATCCCTGGTTCTGGAAACCCTGGCCATTCTGGGCCGCGCCTACACCATTCCCGCTTACTATGATGTAGCACTGAAGACCCGTGACTCCCGCGACGAAGAATCCGCCGAAATGCTGGATATCATCGTAGCCAACCGTGTATTTGACCTGGGTTACTACAACGAACCCATGGGCAACGCCTTTGCTTCCCACTTCGCCGAAATCGCCAAGAACAAGACCTCCGACTTTACTTCCTGGCACGATGGTAAGCTGAAGGGTGCCGAAACCGCCCGTGACAAGGTACTGAAGCAGTACTACGACCGGATGGAAGGCTGATTTCCCTATTCTAATAAAAACAAAAAATGAGGGATACAAAAATGAAAAGCAAGAATCTGCTTTGCCTGCTGATGGCACTGCTGCTCACCCTGCCGCTCGCTTCCTGCGGCAGCACTTCCCCGGAAGTCCCCCCGGAAGGAGACAGTCCTACTGCCGGCGAAACCGCAGAAGAAACGGAACCGGATATTCTGGCCGGTATCTCTTACGGCGGCGCCGATTTCCACATTATGACCAGCGACACCGACATCAGCTCCAACTACCTGTTGGAAGGCTCCGGGGAGCTGACCGGGGACAATGTAAATGACGCCGTATTCGAACGGAATCTGGCAGCGGAAGAACAGTTGGATATCAAGTTCACCTACACCCGTACCGAACGGGCCTGGGGGGATGTTTATTCCGGTGTGACTCAGATCGTTCTCTCCGGCGATGACACTTTCGACCTGATCGTGGATGACCAGCTGGGTATGTCCACCGCCTCCATAGACAAGGTATTCGTGGATGTTGCTGCCCTGCCCACCGTGGATCTGGAAGAAGACTGCTGGTCCGGTGAATATATGTACAACCTGTCCATCGACTACAAGAGCGTTTATCTGATGGTAGGTGACTACTTTATGGATGTACTGAACCATTCTCACGCTCTGCTGTACAACCGGGATATGTACAACAATCTGTACGGCGATCCTGATACACTGTATCAGATGGTGCAGGAAGGAAAGTGGACTTACGACCAGTGGATCACCCTGAGTGAGATGGCATATCAGGATATCAACGGTGACGGTGCTCTGGATCCGGACGATATCTTCGGTATGATCATCGGCGGTATCGGCGGTTCCTCTTTCCCCTTCACCTATGGTTCCGATGTTCCTTTTGTATCCCGTGACGCTTCCGGTTATCCCACTCTGACCATGTACTGTGACCGTCTCCTGCTGCTGTATGACAAGATTTACAGTATGTTCTACGGTGCCGGTACCTACACCAAGTACACTGAAAACGGCGAAAACCTGCACCAGAAGTTTATGGCTGACGGCGCTCTGTTTATCAGCGGCACACAGCTCGGCGACTTCGGCGTATTCCGTGACATGGAAGCGGAAGTCGGCATTATCCCCTACCCGAAGCTGGATGAATCCCAGGCCAATTATGTAACCGTCGTACACGACACCGCCGAAGTGGGGGCAATTCCGATTTCCGCAAAGGATCACGAAATGTCCGGTGCGGTTTCCCATCTGCTGTGTCGTCTGACCCACGAAACCGTTCTTCCTGCCTACTACGAAATGTCTCTGAAGATCAAGTATGCCCGTGACAACTACACCTCCGCCATGATCGATCTGATTCACGACGGGATCATGGACATGTTCTGTCTGGTATATGGCGCTGCATACGCCAACAACATTTTCACCTGGGCTATTCTGGAACCCCTGCAGAAAGGCACCGATGCTGTGACTTCCGCCTATGAAACCCGTAAGGAAGCCGCGGAACTGGCTCTTGCCGAACTGGTAGAAACCTTCAAGAACAATCAGCCCCAGTAAATCCCTCTGAAACGCAAAAGCACCGCATTCCCGTAATCAGGAGTGCGGTGTTTTCTTTGGCATAG
>SVSN01000121.1 GCA_015064285.1 Oscillospiraceae bacterium
TGATCCCACCATGCATTGTCCAGACACAGGCTGTCAATTTCTCTGAGATTCAATAATGCCTGCTGCTGAACAAGCTGATAATTGTACCGCAGATAGTTACAGATTGCATCGTACTGTGCATCTCCCGCCTGAACAAGATTTACGATTGTGTTATTGAAGTTGCCGCCGGCGGGATCAATAAAGGTACCGTTGATGTTGATATCCAAATATTCTTCTGTCAGGCTGTTTCTTTCATATACAGAAGCAGTGATCGCAGATGCCTGACTTTCCTCGAATGTGTAGTCCACTTCATTCCCCATCCCGTAGGAACCGCCGGTCATGTAGGCAATATTGAAGTCCTCACCGGAGAATTTCTGATCGGTGATATTCGGGGGTGCTTCGGTTTCCGTTTTCTGTACGGCTGTTTCTTCTGTGCCGGAACCCGCAGTTTCCGCAGGGGTTTCTTCACCGCCGCAGGAGACAAAAGCTGCTGTCAGCATGGAGCAGAGCAGTAAACAAACCACCAGTTTTCTGATGCTGTTTTCCTTGTTTTTCATAATCATACCCTTCCCGTTTATAAAATCATATGTGCTGTATCCGATGTATTCTATGTGTTAAGGATAACAAACAACCACTATATTGTCAATATATCACGGAAAGATGAATCACTTTGGACAACTGCAAATCAGAATTGACAAAACCAAACCACATACGGTGTGTTATAATAAAACAAATAAAATGTCTGTAACATCACCCTGTTTATAGAATAGATATTTTAGGGAGGATTTTATGAAACTTGATAATTCCTTTCTGTGGGAAGAGAGTAAAACCAGATTCCAGACCGATCCTCTGAAGTTGGCAGAAGAACTCAAAACACACCCGTGGTATACCTATGTACAGAAGCAACGGGAACTTCATGGAACCGGCCGTACGGTACCCGGTTATCACTATACCGCCCCGGAGGGGTATTTCAATGACGGAACCGGCTTCTGCAAATGGAAGGACAAATGGCATCTGTTTTACGGTGAACGGCCCGTCCGTACGGAAGGCGGTGGTTTTATCTGGGGACATATTGTCAGTGATGATCTGATCCACTGGATGGATCTGCCGCCGGCCATTGTAAACGGTCCGGAACCGGAAACGTGGACAGGTTCTGTTCTTGCGGAAGAAGACCGCTGTATTGCTGCCTACCGAGCTTATGGAAACGGTGAAATGGGTATCGGGATTGCCATCTCCACGGACCCAATGCTGGTGAACTGGGAAAAGCTTCCCGGTGAGAAGGGAAATTTCATTGTGATTCATGCAGATCCTTCCAAGCCGGAAAGCAACACAGGAGACCCCTGTATCTGGAAAAAAGATGGTTTTTACTATCTGATCTCCGGCAAAACCGAAGAACATCCGGGCAGCGGCGAAATCATGCGGCAGGGATATCTGTACCGTTCCGCCGATCTGGAGCACTGGGAATATCTCCACCCGTTTCTGGAAGACGACCGCCTCAAGCTGATCTGTGATGATCTGAGCTGCCCCACCTTCTGGCCGCTGGAAGAACGGCATCTGCTGATCCACTACAGCCATACCCACAGCGGAAGATATATCCTCGGTGACTATGACAAGGAAAACGACACATTCCGTCCGGTGGCTTCGGAAAGCTTCGGCAACGGATGTTTCCCCTTCGGCGGTATAGGCCCTACCACTTCCACCTGTGCGGACGGCGAAATCATTATGCTGTATGAACTTAACGGTTCTCCGGACAATGCAGAAACATGGTATCCGCAGGTTTTCAGTCTGCCCAGAAAGATCGGCCTTTCCGGTATTCACAGAGATGAACTGACCATCACTCCTTCCGGTGATTATGCATCTTTGCGTGGGACCAAACAGGAATATGTGAACATTACTCTTCCACAGAATCAGGAATATGTCCTGCCGGATTTCCACAGCCGCAGCTTCGAGGCGGAAATGACATTTTCTTTCGCAGACAAGCCCATGATCGAACTCCGTGTTCTCCGTTCTGCGGACTGTCAGGAATATACTTCCATCTGCTTTTACAGCCACCGAGGTGTTACCTTCCGTCAGGATGAATCCTTCGGGATCTGGAACAATTCCAGAAAGAGCGTGGTTACGATCAACACGGATCATGCCAGTCTGGACAGCGGTGTGATCACCCGTGCGCCGGAACGGGCGGAGCTATTCCTGTATCCGGACGAAAAATTGCACCTGCATATTTTTGTGGATGTCAATGTGCTGGAAGTTTTTGTAAATGACAAAGTGGTTCTGGCAACACGGACACTCCCCATTCTGCCGGACAGTAATGGAATCTCTTTCCTGCTGCACGGTACCGGTTCTGCCACACTGGAAGAAGCTGTGATCTGGGAAATGAACCGGATCGATCTTCCGATTTATCCAGGATGATCCATGCCCAGCAGAAATCATCCCAAAATAATATTGGCTCGTAAAAAATGGTTCGTATAAAAGGAGATAAACAATATGGCAAATGATATTCTGATTCCCGGCAAAAAGGAAATGGACGGCGGTACCGAAACGACAGCGGTATTTTTCAAAGGACAATGGCTTCGTCTGGAAACCGTGCGGATAGGTCAGATCAACAGCCTGCATCCGGATGTTCCCCATGCACAGATCCGGAATCTGGATGACAACAGTATTGTCTGTACCTGTATGCACGGATTCTGGCTGCAGCATGCATTTGTATGGAAAGACTGGTTCTATGTTTTCGGCACAGATTACTACGGCATCTGGATGATCCGTTCCTTTGACCTGTACGGATGGAGCCAGCCGCAGCTTGTATTCAACTCGGAAAACAGCACGGAAATTCATTATCAGAACAACTCTATCGTATGGAACGGTGAATATTTTGTTATGGCGGTGGATCTTCTGGGCGGTCCCTACAGCTTTACAATCTGTTTCGCCCGTTCCAACGATCTGATCGAATGGCATTATATCCCCGGGGCTATATATCGTCCCCATATGTATACATCCTGTCCCAATCTGAAATATGATGACGGATGGTATTATCTGTTCCATTGCCGTGGGATCGATAAATGGTGCTTTGAAACCTTTGTATCCCGTTCCAGAGATTTGCTGGTCTGGGAAGACAGCCCTATGAACCCCATTCTGTCTCCGGATATGACAGAAATTCTGCCGCCGGCAAAGAAAGATGATGAAAAAATCTATCGCGTATGTAATTATTCGGATCTGTTTGTGTATGAAAGAGACAACAAAACCATCGGCTATTTCCATGTAGGAACGCAGACTGCCGGTCCTATCGGGTATCTCCAGCGTGCGGAATATGATGGGCCTATCCGGTCATTCTATCAGGCACTGTATCCGCAGTGATTTTTGCAAAACATATATGACAAACCATGTGAACGTATTTCACATTTTCTGCTGATCAAATTCTATCCTCCGGACAGGATCCGGGAAAGAGGTATTCATGTATTCCAACAACAATCCCAAACAGCCTGATCTTCTCAACGAAATTCTCGCCAATAGACCCGAAGGTGCCGATATCGCCGCCAAAACGCCCGACAATTTCAGAAACCGCATGAAGGGTGCTGTCATCGGACGCTTTGCAGGCTGTATGCTGGGTGTGCCCGTTGAAAACTATGGCATACTCAGAATGCAGGCAATCGCCGATGAAACCGGCACCACATTCCCGCCCGTAACCTACTGGAAAGGCACCGACCGTCCGCATTATATCCACTACAATGTAAATCCCATCGAGGAATATCTCGAGGACAACATCTGCTGTGCGGCTTCCGACGATGACGTAACCTATGTAATCCTCAACCTTCTCCTTCTCGAAAAGTACGGTAAGAATTACTCCCTCGATGATGTCGCACAGCTTTGGCTTGATTATCTCCCCATGGCATGCACCGCAGAAGACGAGGCTCTCCGTCAGCTCAAGGCAGGCACCAAGCCTGAATTTGCCGCAAACTTCAATGGTTACGTGGAATGGATCGGCGCTGCTATCCGTGCGGACGCATTTGGTTATGCCTGTGCCGGTGACCCTGTAAACGCTGCCAAGGTTTCCTACAACGATGCATACCTCACGCACCGTCAGAACGGCATCTACGGCGAAATGTTCTGTGCAGCAGCCATTGCGGCGGCATTTACAGCGGAAACACCCCTCGATGCAATCCGTGAAGGGATGAAGCAGATTCCTGAAGAATCCGATCTGTATCAGTCGCTCCAGTGGGCATTCTCCGTACAGGACAGAGTTACCTGCTATCAGAAAGCACGTATTCTCATCGATGAAAAGTTCGGCAGCTATCATCCCGTTCACACCGTAAACAACATGATTGCAATTGTATTCGCTCTGATGCTTGGCGGAAACGATTTTGAAAAGTGCATCAGCGAATGCATCGCAATCGGTCTGGACAACGACTGTACCGGCGCTACCGTCGGAAGTATCACAGGCGCCTGTCTCGGCATCGATGCAATCCCTGCGCACTGGTACGACAGATTCAATGACAAGGTTATGAGCTATCTGGTCGACAACCGCGAAAACTCCATTGAAAGCGTAGTCGACAGATTCGTTAAGCTCAACGGCTGATTTCCTTGGTCCATAGCGCAATACTCCTTTAGACCACATCGAAAATAGCATTCATACTTTCCCACAAATAAGTATCCCCCGGCCAAGCCGGGGGTTTTACATTTACCGGGCATAGCCCTATTCTACTAGCAGCGCCTAAAAGGCGCATATACGACTACCACTTGCGAAAGGCAATTTACCTGCTACCCGTGA
>SVSN01000024.1 GCA_015064285.1 Oscillospiraceae bacterium
CCGGCAGTGACATCATTTCGCTCCACTGCCCGCTGACGGAAGAAACCTACCATGTGATTGATGAAGCGGCGCTGGAAAAGTGCAGAAAAGGCGTGGTGCTGCTGAATACGTCCCGGGGGGCGCTGGTGGATGCGGAAGCGCTGCTGGCCGGTATCAAATCCCGGAAAGTAGGCGCGGCATGTCTGGATGTATATGAAGAAGAATCTGATCTGTTCTTCGAAGATTTCTCGGGACACATTCTGAACGACGACACCCTGGCCCGGCTGATTTCCATGCCCAACGTGATTGTAACATCCCATCAGGCGTTCCTGACGGAAGAAGCGCTGAACAACATCGCAGAAACCACAGTACAGAACCTGGTGGAATTCTTTGAAAAACAGCAGTGCCCCAACGAACTCTGCTACCGCTGCGGAACGGCGGAAGACTGCAGAACCGGAAAATGCTTCTGAGGAGGAGAAACGATGAAGAGAAAAATAATCAGAATTGACGAAGATAAATGCAACGGCTGCGGCGCCTGTGCGGCTGCCTGTCATGAAGGCGCCATCGAAATGATAAACGGCAAAGCAAAACTCACAAGAGAAGATTACTGCGACGGTCTGGGTGACTGTCTCCCGGCCTGCCCCACGGATGCCATCAGCTTTGAAGAAAGAGAAGCACCGGCATACAATGAAGAGGCGGTACGGCAGGCAAAAATACAGAAGCACGGTGCAGCGTTCCCCTGCGGCTGTCCCGGTACCCAGTCCAGAGCCATCAGAAGAGAAGTGCCTGCTCCCATCAGCAGACCGGCTTCCGGCAGTGTAACCAGTCAGCTGCAGCAGTGGCCCTGCCAGATCCGGCTGGTTCCGGTGAACGCGCCCTACTTTGACGGCGCCAACCTGCTGATCGCGGCAGACTGCACGGCATATGCGTACAGCAGTTTCCATAACGACTTTATCCGGAACCACATTACCCTGATCGGCTGTCCGAAGCTGGACGAAGGAGATTATGCGGAAAAACTGACCGAAATTCTCCGGAAGAACGATATCAGAAGCGTAAAGGTGGTGCGGATGGAAGTTCCCTGCTGCGGGGGGATCGAAAACGCAGTGAAAAGGGCTCTGCAGGCCAGCGGAAAGTTCATTCCGTGGCAGGTAGTCACCATTTCCACCGACGGAAAAATTCTGGACTGATAAAAAATCTCTTGCTGAAATGCAAAAAATGTGCTATACTTAGTATCAGCAAAACAGAAAGGACACATACCATGAAAATTACAAACGACATCAAATATATCGGCGTCAATGACCATAAAGTAGATCTGTTTGAAGGTCAGTACAACGTGCCAGGTGGCATTTCCTATAACTCCTATGTGATTCTTGACGATAAAATTGCCGTGATGGATACCGTGGATGCAGGCTTTACCCACGAATGGCTGGACAATCTGCAGAATACTCTGGGGAACAGAAAGCCCGACTACCTGGTAGTGCATCACATGGAACCGGATCATTCCGCAAACATCTTCACCTTTGCCAGAACCTACCCGGATGCCATGATTGTCTCTTCCGCCAAGGCATTTGCCATGATGCAGAACTTCTTCGGTACCGGCTTTGAAGATCGTCGGATCGTTGTGGGCGGCGGCGATACGCTGGAACTGGGCAAGCATACCCTGACCTTTGTGACCGCTCCCATGGTACACTGGCCGGAAGTGATCGTGTCTTATGACAGCACTGACAAGGTTCTGTTCTCTGCTGACGGTTTCGGCAAGTTCGGTGCGCTGGATGTGAACGAACCCTGGGAAGATGAAGCCCGCCGGTATTTCATCGGCATCGTAGGCAAGTATGGTGCACAGGTACAGGTGCTGCTGAAGAAAGCGGCTGCCCTGGATATCCAGATGATCTGCCCCCTCCATGGCCCTGTACTGAAGGAAAATCTGGGTCACTATCTGAATCTGTACAATACCTGGTCCAGCTATCAGCCGGAAGAAGACGGCATCATGATTGCCTACACCTCCATCTACGGCAACACCAAAAAGGCTGTGCAGATGCTGGCGGAAAAACTCGGTGCCAACGGCTGTCCCAAGGTGGTTGTGCATGACCTGGCCAGAGGCGATATGGCGGAAGCGGTGAGTGATGCTTTCCGGTACAGCAAGCTGGTACTGGCTACCACCACCTATAACGCCGATATTTTCCCCTTCATGCGGGAATTCATTGATCACCTGACCGAACGGAATTTCCAGAACCGCACCGTAGCCTTCATCGAAAACGGCAGCTGGGCTCCCATGGCCGCCAAAATCATGAAAGGGATGCTGGAGAACAGCAAGAACCTGACCTGGGCGGAAAATACCGTGAAGATCCTGTCCGCCCTGAACGAAGAAAGCACTGCACAGCTGAACGCTCTTGCGGATGAACTCAGCAGGGAATATCTGGCAAGACAGGACGCTACCGCCAACAAGAACGACCTGACCGCGCTTTTCAACATCGGATACGGTCTGTATGTGGTAACTTCCCATGACGGCAAAAAAGACAACGGTCTGATCGTCAACACTGTCACCCAGGTGACCAACACACCCAACCGGGTTGCCGTGACCATCAATAAAGAAAACTACTCCCATCATGTCATCAGGCAGACCGGCAAGATGAACATCAACTGCCTGACGGAATCCGCTCCTTTTGCCGCCTTTGAAACATTCGGGTTCCAGAGCGGCAGAAATGTAGATAAATTTGCGGACTGTGAACCCCTCCGTTCCGATAACGGACTGGTGTTCCTGCCCCGGCACATCAACTCCTTCCTGTCCCTGAAGGTGGAACAATATGTGGATCTGGATACTCACGGTATGTTCATCTGCTCGGTAACGGAAGCCAGAGTGATCTCCGATCAGCCCACAATGACCTACACCTATTATCAGGAAAACGTAAAGCCGAAGCCGGAAACCGAAGGCAAGAAGGGCTACGTCTGCAAGGTGTGCGGATATGTGTATGAAGGCGATGAGCTGCCGGAAGGCTACATCTGCCCGCTCTGCAAGCACGGAGCCGCTGATTTCGAAGAGATCCGGTAATTTCTGTATCCTATCTGCATAAGCAGAAAAAATAACATATTCATGGAGGACTGACAATATGCTGAACCCTAAGGTACATGAACTGCTGAACGCACAGATCAACAAGGAATTCTATTCTGCCTATCTGTATCTGGAAATCTCCAATTATTTTGAAGACAGAAACCTGGACGGTTTTGCCAACTGGTATATGGTACAGGCACAGGAAGAAAGAGACCACGCCATGCTGTTCTACCAGTATCTGCAGAACAACGATGCCAAAGTGACGCTGGAGGCCATCGGCAAACCGGATGTCCAGATCGAAACCGATATGGACGCTCTCCGGGCAAGCCTGAAACATGAAATCTACGTGACCTCTCTGATCAACGACATCTATGCGGAAGCCTATGCAGCCAGAGATTTCCGTACCATGCAGTTCCTTGACTGGTTTGTGAAGGAACAGGGCGAAGAAGAGAAGAACGCCACCGATCTGATCGCCAAGATGGAGCTGTTCGGTTCTGATCCCAAGAGTCTGTACATGCTCAATCAGGAACTGGGAACCAGAGTATACGCCGCACCTTCTCTGGTACTGTAATGCCTGCAAGAAAAGGAGACTGCCATGAAAGAGAATTATGTAGTCTGTCATTGTAAAAAGGTAAGCTATTTCGATATAGCAGATGCACTGCATGAGCAGGAAAGCTTTGACGATGTGCTCAAAGTATTTGAAAATGTCAAAAAAGTCACCAAATGCTCCACCGGCTGCGGCGGCTGCCATGACAAAGTATTGGACATCATCTCGGAACTGATGATGGGGCACGAAAAGGTATAAAAGCAAAGAGTATCTTTCTGCCCGGACGGCGGAGGGATACTCTTTTACCGTAATGGAGAAAATATATGGAAATGGTACTTCTGACAGCTCTGGGGGTGGGGGGCGCCACGGTGATCGGTTCGCTGATCGGCTTCCTCTGCAAAGGGTTGTCCCACAGATTTTCGGATATTGTACTGTCTTTTGCTGCCGGGGTCATGCTGTCCGCCGCCGTACTGGGGCTGATTCTCCCGTCACTGGAATACGGCGGTACCTATGGTCTGCTCATCACTCTGGTGGGAATTTTCGCCGGTGCCTTTTGTCTGAACCTGATTGACAAGCTGGTTCCTCATCTGCATAAACTGGTGGGAGCCGATATCGAAGCGCACAACAATGCCAATCTGAGCAAGGTTCTGCTGTTCGTGACTGCCATTGCTATTCACAATCTGCCGGAAGGAATTGCGGCCGGGGTTGGATTCGGTTCCGGCAATGTATCCCAGGCACTGCTCATTGCCGGGGGGATCGCACTGCAGAATATTCCGGAAGGGATGGTTATCATCGGTCCTATGCTGGCGGCAGGGGTGTCTCCGAAGAAAACCTTTGTCTGCGCTATGATCACGGGACTGGTGGAAGTGGCCGGCACCCTGATCGGTTACTTTGCCGTTACGCTGGCGTCTGCCATTCTGCCATTTGCACTGGCCTTTGCCGGCGGTACCATGCTGTACGTGGTCAGCGACGAAATGATTCCGGAAACACATGCCCACGGGAGTGAACGGGGCGCCACATATGCACTGCTGGCAGGCTTCTGCCTGATGCTGGTCTCCGATGTGCTGTTGGGATAAAAAGATCCGGTCATATCGGAGAAACAGAACGCACATCACAGCTCCGGCAGTATGAAAAACATATACAGCAACAGAAAATCCGCACCCTGTGAAAGATGCGGATTTTTTCTATTTCTTTTTTGTTCCGATTCCAAGACGGTGGGCGGTCAGTCGGCTGCCGGGATATTTTCCGGACGGCAGTTTGCCAAGCAGCCATACAAATCCGGTCATAACACCGTAAACCAGCACAGTACGCAGGAGAAAACGCAGGGAAAGGGAGGAAAGTCCCAGATGCCGGAACAGGCTGTTGCCCATAAAAATCACCAGCGGATGGAGCAGATAGACATGATAGGACCATTTGTCTGCTGCCCGGAACAGGGAAGTGCGGAATACCTTTTTCTCCCGCCAGAGATATCCCAGACTGAGACAGGCAAGCACGGCATACATGCAGTACAGCACATGGAACAGCTCCAGCCAGGAAGCCCAGTAGACACCACGGCTCCGCAGCCAGAAGAAGATCCAGTTGACCGCTCCCAGGCCCAGCCAGGTGAAGAGCAGCGAACGGCGGTACCTGTCCAGAAAAATACGGAACCGGTCGTAGTACAGACCGCAGTATGTACCGGCGATAAAATAAAACAGATAGGATGTAAACAGCAGACCGTTGTCCGCGAAATCCTGCCCGGTCAGAAAGCCGATCAGCTCCGGCATATAGACCTTGCTCATCAGCATGATCATCAGAGAGGTCAGCAGTCCCAGGAAAATATTGGTTTTCCGTATGATCCGCTGCCACAGAGGCAACAGCAGATAAAACTGACAGATCAGAATCACATAATAAAAGTGTCCGCAGATCTTACCGTTCAGAAACTGCACAAGGAGCTCTGCCGGGGTAAACGATGCGGTACCATTCAGATGGAAATACAGGGCAAACAGACAGAACACAACCACATAAGGAAGCACCACACGGCGGCATCTGCCCAGATAAAAGGCACCTGCCGTTTCCTGCCTGCCGCTCAGAAACAGTCTGACGCCGCTGAGGAAAAAGTATCCCTGCACCACAAAGGATGCCAGACGCCAGAACCCCACCGCCAGAAAATACAGCACACTGTCTCTGGCATATCCTTCCACCGGTTCCGCCGAGATGTGGATAAACAGAACCAGCAGACAGAATAAAACGTTGCAGAAAGACAGCTCCTCCCGCCGGCGGTTTCGGGGGGCGATGGTATAGGTTACAACTTCTGTAATGTTCATATCAGGTCAGAATCACCACGGCGTCCATGCCTCTTCCGCAGGCACGTCCGGGAATCGTCAGCTTTCCGTCTTCGGCCAGTTTGACAGCATTGTCGATATAAACACCGGAGACAGGCTCGAAAAGTACGGCACGGGTGGGACGGAAGGAAAGCACTTGCGGGTTCAGATGTACCGGAATCCCACAGGGAATGTACAGGTATGCCCGGCTGTCGGATACCATACCTGCCGCATAGTTGCAGTCATGGGTGTTTCCTTCTACTATATCATATACGGGCCGGAATCCGGTCAGGTCATTGTCACGGATGAAATCCCGGTAGATCCGGATCCAGCAGGCGCCCGGACGAGTAAGAGCAGTCTGCCATGTGTTGGGACAATAGGTTTCCGGTTCTCTGCGCATCTGCCAGATGCTGTGGTGGCCGTATGTATTGCCGCAGGCGCCGCCGAACAGATTCCAGAAAGCAGCTCTGCGTACGTCATAGGCGTCAAAATAGCCCTTTTCCGGCTGGAAATTGATGGGATGATCCTCATAACAGGGTTCGCCGTCCATGACGGGAATATAATCTTCTCTGCCGTAATCTGCTGCCATCATATCAAAACACCAGGGAGAGGGATATCCGTGGCCGGACTGCATCATATGGAAATCCAGCCAGTCCCGTCCGTGCACAAATGCCGAGGAGGAGCTGGCACCGCAGGGATGGAAGGTCATGAGGAATTTTCCCCCGTCCCCTTCTTTCAGACCGTATGCCATGGCATCAACGATCCGGTGGTGTTCTTCTGTCTGCAGTGGCCGGTCGCCCCCCAGGATCCAGAGAATATTGTTGTGGTGACGGAAGGTTTCTCCCAGAAAACGACCGTAAACTCTGGCGTTTTCTTCAGTGAAAATCTCCGGCCCTGCACCCCGCATCCGGTTGTATTTGTCGCCCCAGGTGGGCAGCATGCCGATATAGATTCCCAGTTCTTCCGCCAGAGAAACAATGTATTCCACATGGTCGAAATAGCTGTATTCTCCTTCCGTGTCCGGCAGAGCGGGATCCCAGAACCCTTCCGTATTCTTCCGCAGAGGCAGGCGGCCGCAGGCATTGGGTGTTTCCAGTCCGTTCAGTTCTGCCAGAACCACCGCCTGGATCATGTTGTATCCCTGTGCCTGCCGGGTACGGAGATACCAGGCGGCTTCCTCTCTGTCCAGGGCATGAAACAGTTCCCAGGCCGTATCGCCGATGAGATACAAGCGGCTGCCGTCTTCCGTGGTCAGATGCCGTCTTTCCGGATGTACACGCAGTGTCTGCATACTTTTCTCCTTCCGTATGGATGTTTCCGTTTTCTTAAATTGTATCATATTCGACAGAAAGTTGCAACCCCAAAATGAAAAAGTAAATAGAAAACAGGGTGTAAAATGGATTCGATTTATGAAATGTGAAAAACCGACAGAATATACAGGGAAATCCATATGTGAACATTGCGGAATTTATTAACATAAGTAAAAATTATGAAAGTATAAATAATTGTTTCTTGACTTGCAGCCTGCACACGAGTATAGTAAGATTATAAGTTTCTGAAAATAATATACCTGTATAGGATTTCCGGAGACTTGAAATCTTTTAATGTAGGTGATATGTATGAAAAAGATCCTTTCTGCAGCTCTGGCTGTTCTGATGATCGTGACCTGCGCGGCTGTCTTTACCGGATGCGGCGCAAAGGCAAGCCCTGACAAAATTTCCATCGGCGGTATCGGTCCTCTGACCGGCGACGCTGCCATTTACGGTACTGCCGTTAAATACGGTGCAGAAATCGCCGTAGAAGAGATCAACGCCCTGGGCGGCATCCAGCTGGAACTGAACTTCCAGGATGACGTGCATGACGCTGAAAAAGCTGTGAACGCGTACAACAACCTGAAGGACTGGGGTATGCAGATCCTGATGGGTACCGTTACCACCGCTCCCTGTATTGCTGTTTCCAGTGAAGCCGATGCAGACAACATCTTTACCCTGACCCCCTCCGCTTCTTCCACCGACGTTCTGGGTGGTTTCCCGGATGCTTCCGGCGAAGTGACCATTCCGAGAAAAGACAACATCTTCCAGCTGTGCTTCACCGACCCTAACCAGGGTCTGGCATCTGCTCAGTACATCAACGACCAGAAGCTGGGCAGCAAGATCGCTGTCATCTACAACAGCTCCGATGTATACTCCACCGGTATTTATGAAAAGTTCGCTGCCAAGGCAAAGGAACTGGGCATGAACGTGGTAAGCGTAACCAGCTTCACCAACGACACTGCCAACGACTTCAACGTACAGCTGACCGAAGCCAAGAACGCAGGCGCTGACCTGATCTTCCTGCCTATCTACTATACTCCCGCATCCCTGATCCTGTCCCAGGCAAACTCCATGGGTTATGCCCCCAAGTTCTTCGGTGTGGACGGTATGGACGGTATTCTGACAGTAGAAGGTTTTGACACTTCCCTGGCAGAAGGCGTTATGCTGCTGACCCCCTTCGTTGCCGATGCCCAGGATGAACGTACTGTAAAGTTCGTTTCTACCTATAAGGAAAAGTATGGTGATGTGCCCAACCAGTTCGCAGCTGACGCTTACGACTGTGTGTATGCAATCTATGAAGCCTGCCAGATCGCCGGAATCGACGGTGCTACTTCCGCCGCTGACGCCTGTGCCAAGCTGACTGCCATCTTTACCGACGGCACCTTCGCAGTGGACGGTCTGACCGGTGAAGGCATGCAGTGGTCTGCCACCGGTGAAGTTTCCAAGGCTCCCAAGGGTATGGTTATCAAAGACGGCGTATACGTTGGTATGTAATCCGTAAAGAACAAACCGCAAAGGAGGGTCGCTAAAAGCCCTCCTTTCCTTGTGTTGAAGAAAAATTCGGGAGGTTTCCGTGACATTTCTCAATTATCTCATCAATGGCATCAGTCTGGGCAGTGTGTACGCCATCATTGCTCTGGGATATACCATGGTATACGGGATTGCAAAAATGCTGAACTTTGCCCATGGGGACGTTATCATGATCGGCGCATACATCTCCTTTGTGGTCACATCCAAGCTGGGTCTGCCCGGTATTGTGTCCGTACTGGCTGCCATGGTGGTCTGCACGGCTCTGGGGATTGTGATCGAGCGGCTGGCGTATAAGCCTCTGCGTTCCGCTCCGTCTCTGGCGGTGCTGATCACAGCTATCGGTGTCAGCTATTTTCTGCAGAATACCGCTCTGCTGATCTGGGGCAGCGCACCCAAGTATTTCACTTCCGTGATCAAGTTTGAATCCATCAAGCTCTTTGACGGACAGCTTGTCATCACATCCGAAGCCATTGTGACCATCGCCGCCTGTATCATTATTATGATCGCTCTGACGCTGTTTACCGGCAAGAGCAAAATGGGGAAAGCCATGCGTGCCGTATCGGAAGATAAAGGGGCTGCGCAGCTTATGGGTATCAATGTGAATACCACCATCTCCATGACCTTTGCCATCGGCAGTGCCCTGGCTGCCATTGCCGGGATTCTGCTTTGTTCCGCTTACCCGACCCTGATGCCCACCACCGGCTCCATGCCCGGTATCAAAGCCTTTACGGCTGCCGTATTCGGTGGGATCGGTTCCATCCCCGGCGCCATGATCGGCGGACTTCTGATGGGTATCATCGAGATCTTTGCCAGCGCCTATATGTCTACCCAGCTTGCCAATGCTGTGGTGTTCAGCGTACTGATCATCGTGCTGCTGGTGAAGCCTACCGGGCTGCTGGGAAAGAAAATCAGCGAAAAAGTATAAACGAAGGAGGATGTGAAAGATGCAGAAACTGCTTAAGAAAATTTCCCCGCAGACCAGAAGTGATTTCATCACCTATGGCATCGTCATTGCCGCCTTCGTGATCATTCAGCTCCTGGGAGCAGCGGGACTGCTTACCAGCTCCTTCTCGGGACTGCTGGTGCCGATCTGCGCCTATGTGGTGATGGCTGTTTCCCTGAACCTGACCGTTGGGATCCTGGGGGAACTGAGCCTGGGTCATGCCGGATTCATGAGCATCGGTGCATTCTCCGGTGTAGTGGCCGCCGCTACCATGGAAGCGACTGTGGCAAGCCCGCTGCTGCGGATGATTTTTGCCATGATCATAGGCGGCGTTATTGCCGGGGGTGCCGGTTTTGTGATCGGGATTCCCGTTCTCCGGCTCCGCGGGGACTATCTGGCCATTGTTACCCTGGCATTCGGAGAAATCATCAAGAATATCATCAACTGCATTTATATAGGGTATGATGCAGCCGGTCTGCATTTTGCCATGGCCGGTCTGGGAGACGTGCAGAGTGCGGAAGCCCTGGGACTGCAGGGAGGGAAAGTCATCATCAACGGGCCCGTTGGGGCGGTAGGTGTGCAGAAGCTCTCCACTTTCCCCATCGGTTTCGCTCTGGTGATGCTGACCCTGATCGTGGTGCTCAATATCAAGCGCAGCCGGACAGGCCGTGCGATCATGGCCGTTCGTGATAACCGGATCGCTGCCGAATCGGTAGGGATCAGCATTACCCGGTATAAAATGACCGCGTTCATTATCTCCGCCGCACTGGCCGGTATGGCAGGGGTGCTGTTCGCCATGAACTATACTTCTCTGATCGCCGGTAAATTCAATATCGATACATCTATTCTGGTACTGGTATTTGTGGTGCTGGGCGGCATGGGCAACATCCGCGGCTCCATTATTGCCACCGTAATCCTGTATATGTTGCCGGAAATGCTGCGTGGGTTCGACAACCTCCGTATGCTGATTTACGCCATCGTTCTGATTATCGTAATGCTGTTTACCAACAGTGACGGGGCAAAGCAGTTCCGGGAAAAGATGAAAATGAAACTGGAAGCCAAGAAAAAGACAAAAGAAACCGGAAAGGGAGGGGAAGCCGCATGAGTGAACTCGTATCGCTGCCGCCGAAGGCCAGACTGCTGGAGAGAGACATCGGCAAAATTCCCGTTCTGGAAACCCATCACCTGGGGATCGAATTCGGCGGTCTGAAAGCCGTGGAAGAATTTGAACTGATCATGGGCCGTACGGAGATCGACGGTCTGATCGGTCCCAACGGTGCGGGAAAAACTACCGTGTTCAATCTGCTGACCAAAGTATATCAGCCGACCCACGGTACCATTCTGCTCAACGGGAAGGATACCACGGGCATGGATACCGCCGACATCAACCGGGCAGGGATTGCCAGAACCTTCCAGAATATCCGTCTGTTCGGCAACCAGAGCGTGGAAGACAATGTGAAGATCGGTCTCCATAATCAGATGAGATCCGGTCTGTTCAGTGATATATTCCGCCTGCCCAGCTTCTGGAAGGAAGAAAAAAAGGCCCACGAAACGGCCATGGAGCTGCTGTCCATCTTTGATATGCAGCATCTGGCAGATCATGAAGCCGGTTCGCTGCCCTACGGTGCCCAGAGAAGACTGGAGATCGTTCGGGCACTGGCCACCTCCCCCAGTCTGCTGCTGCTGGACGAACCCGCCGCCGGTATGAACCCTTCCGAAACGGCGGAACTGATGGAAAATATCCGCAAAATCCGGGATACATTCCAGATCGCCATCCTGCTGATCGAACATGACATGAACCTGGTTATGGGGATCTGCGAAGGAATCGTGGTGCTGAACTACGGAAAGATCATTGCCAAAGGTACCCCTGCGGAAATCCAGGCCAATCCGGTGGTCATCGAAGCCTACCTGGGGAAGAAAAAGGAGGGCGAATAATGGGAACGATCCTGCAAGTTGATAATATAAATGTGTATTACGGTGCCATCCACGCCATCCATAATGTTTCTTTCCATGTGGACGAAGGGGAAGTGGTAACCCTGATCGGTGCCAACGGTGCCGGGAAGAGCACGATCCTGAAGACGGTTTCCGGCCTCCTGCGCAGCAAAACCGGGGACATCCTTTTCCGGGAGCAGAGCATCGCACAGACCCAGCCGCATAAAATCGTGGAAGCAGGTCTGGCTCATGTACCGGAAGGACGCCGGATTTTCCAGCAGATGACCGTGGAAGAAAACCTGGAAATGGGTGCATATACCCAGCCTGCCGCCGGAATCCCGAAAGATCTGGAGATGGTGTTCGAACAGTTTCCCAGACTGAAAGAACGCCGCCGTCAGGTAGCGGGAACCCTGTCCGGCGGGGAACAGCAGATGCTGGCCATGGGCAGAGCGCTGATGAGCCACCCGAAGCTGCTGCTGCTGGATGAACCTTCCATGGGTCTGGCGCCGATTCTGATCGAGCAGATTTTTGAGATCATCCGCTCCCTCCACCAGGCCGGCACGACCATTCTGCTGGTGGAACAGAACGCACAGATGGCCCTCTCCGTGGCGGATCGTGCGTATGTACTGGAAACCGGAGAAATCACCCTGTCCGGCACCGGGGAAGAGCTGATCCATTCCGACGAGATCCGCAAAGCCTACCTGGGCGGCTGATCCAAACAGAAAAAGAGCTGTCAGATTCCCCTGAGAATCCGGCAGCTTTTTTGCATGGGTGATTGACTTTCCCGAAAGACTGTGCTACACTGAAGAAAAGAAGGGAGGCTTTCGTATGATTACAATGCCGAAACGTTTCGGAATGTTCATTCACTGGGGGCCCTACGCAATTCCCGCCTGGCATGAACAGATCCGCATGCGACAGGGGATCGGACGGGCGGAATATGCAGCGATGGCAGCAGACTTTGCACCGGAGAAATATGATCCGGAAGCATGGGTGAAACTGGCAAAGGAAGCCGGCATGGAGTATATCTGTTTTACCGCCAAGCATCATGACGGATTCTGCATGTGGAATACCGCCGAAACCGATTTCAATATCATGAAAACCGGCGGCAGGGATGTGCTGGCAGAACTGGCGGAAGCCTGCCGGAAGCATGACATGGCGCTGTCACTGTATTATTCCATCCCCGACTGGAACCACCCCTGCGGCTATAACGAACTCTCCACCCATCAGTGTATGCCTGAACCCGGAGATACACCGGACAGCGAGGCGTACCGTGCGTATGTGCGGGCACAGGTAAAAGAACTGCTCACCGGATACGGGCCGATATACACCTGGTTCTGGGATATTCCTCCGAAGATCGACGATCCTTCCATGAACGACTATGTCCGCTCCCTGCAGCCGGGAATCCTGATCAATGACCGCGGCTGGTCGGAAGGAGATTTTTCCACACCGGAGCGCAGCGTGCCTGATGGAGATACGTTCCCTCGGTACACGGAAGCCTGTCAGTCGGTGGGGCAGTACAGCTGGGGGTACCGGGAAGCAGAAGAATATTTCACACCGGCGTTTCTGGCCCGGAGCATAGATAAAATTTTCCTCATGGGCGGCAGTTATCTGCTGAACGTGGGCCCGGACAGAGATGGTGTGATCCCGGAACCGGCGGCTGAGATTGTCCGGACAGTGGGCAGGTGGTATCTGTCTGTGCGGGAAGCCTTTGCCTGCGGTGCGGAGCCGGAATCGGAATGGAAATGCAGCGCCGTCTGGGCAGCCAGAGCAGGAGAAAGACTGTATCTGCACACAAAAGCGCCGCTGATCAGCACCGGACTGTCACTGGCACCGCTGGACACAATGCCGGAATCGGCTGTGCTGCTGAACACGGGCGAACCGGTGGAATGTGTGCTGGAAACCTATCCGGAAGACTATACCGGCACATTCGGCGTAAACCGGCCTCCCGTACTGCGGCTGAGAAACCTGCCGGCGGCGGATAACGGCATGCCGCTTGTGATCCGGCTGTTATACTGAATAAAAAAACTGCGGACCCCATATACCAAGCTGGTAGCCGGACTTGAACCGGCGACCTGTTGATTACGAATCAACTGCTCTACCAACTGAGCCATACCAGCGTGAACGGGGGTCCACAGCTTTTTTATTATACTATATTTCCTGCGGATTGTCAAGAGTCAGGTACAAAAATATTCCGACAGAATTTACAGGTATCGGAAAAATACGAAACCATACCGAAAACCGACGGAATATTGTAGATTTATTCATATTCCCGCAGTATAATAATACTGAGAAAAACTGCCCATGAGACAAAAACGCCTTCCGGCGGAAACGAGGTCACGATGGAACGGATCATCAAACGTGTCAGCAAGGAAAATTATTATCTGGATATCGCCCAGACCGTGTCGGAACGGAGTACCTGTCTCCGGAAACGGTACGGTGCCATTATTGTGAAGAATGACAGTATTATTTCTACAGGCTATAACGGAGCCCCCCGCGGCCGGGCCAACTGCAATGAGATCGGTTCCTGTATGCGGGAGAAACTGCAGATTCCCCGTGGGGAACGGTATGAACTGTGCCGCAGCGTCCATTCGGAAGCCAACGCCATTATTGCGGCTTCCCGGGAGAATATGCTGGATGCTACGCTGTATATGTGCTGTACAGATCCGGACGACGGACATGTGGTGGCGGGAACCAACTCCTGCATGATGTGCAAGCGGATGATCATCAATGCGGGGATCAAAACCGTTATCATCCGGGAGACCGCCGATACCTATACGGAAATTGATACCGCTTCCTGGATCGCGGAGGACGACAGTCTTTCCGGAACGATGGGCTATTGAAACGAGAGAAGGTTATTCTATGAAAAAGCAACTCTGCGCAGTGCTGGCCATGCTGATGCTGACCGGCTGCAGTGCCAGTCTGGTGAATCTGAAATATGAAAACGGACAGCTGATCAACAAGCGTCTGGGACTGGCGTACAATGCGGCACCGACCAATTATGAACCGGTTTCCATAGGGGAAGCGTATGGATATTACGGTGATATCGATATGACGCTGTACCAGATCAGCGGTCTGTCGCCGAAGCAGTGGCTGACCCAGGAATATGCCGGCAGTGCCACAACAATTTTTTACAGTGAGGATCAGACCCTGCCTTCCCTGCAGGAAATGGAGCCTGTGAAAATCCATGTCTGTACGGGGGATACCATCACATATGGTCTGGCGACTGTGGACGATGGTGCTGTGGTAACGGAACTGGTGGAGCTTTACACCAACGGTGAAGCGGTGGAATGGCCTGTTCTGGATTCCCTGGAAACCTATGAACTGAAATTTGCGTCGGATACCTGGCCGCATCTGTACTATAATCTGACATATTACGAATACGAAGACGGCATTTACCTCTATGACCGGAACAGCAAGCGCTGTGTGGAAATCGGGGATATGCTGGAAAACTGGATAGAAAACAGCTGGGAAGGCTGAGCATATGAACACTGTATTGGAACCGGAAACGCTGCAGGCGAAAACGGAAGAAAAAAAAACGGGGAAGAAGATTCTCTTTGTGTGCACCGGTAATACCTGCCGCTCACCCATGGCTGCGGCGCTGTATAACGCACAGTACGGAACAGACGGATCCCATGCGTTTTCAGCCGGACTGGCAGCGGACGGCAGCGGGATATCCCGGAACGCCGTGCTGGCGCTGCTGGGTGCGGGGATCCGTTCAGGCGAGGGGAACGACTACCTGTCCCATGTGTCCCATACGGTGACGGAGGAGGATCTGCAAAAAGCCGATCTGGTTGTGGGGATCACCGGCCGGCACGCGATGCAGCTGATGTTTGCCGCACCGGCTTTCGCTTCCCGGATCACGTCGCTGCCGGTGGATATCGGGGATCCCTACGGCGGGGATGAGCAGGTTTACGCAGACTGTCTGGCACAGATCGCAGAAGCACTGGCGCAGATGTTCGCTTCTTCCGAAAAGGAGGATGACCGTCATGCATGAATACCAAATCCATCCATACACACCGGAATATCTGGAAGATGTGACCGCTATCGAGAAGGCATCCTTTTCCTGCCCATGGTCGGCGGACAGTTTCCGGCAGGCAGGCGATATGGAAAACAGTATTTTTCTGGTTGCCGCTGCGGAAAAAACGGTCGTGGGGTTTGGCTGTATTCTGCTGGCTGCCGGAGAAGGCGAGCTGGTGGACATTGCCGTACTGCCGGCGTACCGTAAAAAAGGGCTGGGGCAGATGCTGATGACCGCACTGCTGACACAGGCAAGAGAACAGGGAACGGAAAATCTGTATCTGGAAGTGCGGCAGTCCAATACCCCTGCCAGAAATCTGTATGAAAAGAACGGTTTTACAGCCATCGGGATCCGGAAAAAGTATTACCGGGAGCCGGTGGAAGATGCGGTGCTGATGTGCTGCAGACTGGCAGAAGAAACCGAATAAGGAAAGAAGATCATGCTTATTTTTGCCATAGAAAGTTCCTGTGACGAAACAGCCGCCGCCATTCTGGAAGCGGAAGAAACGGCGGAAGGCCACAGACTGACCCTGCGGGCCAATATCGTTTCCTCGCAGATTGCCATACATGCTCTGTACGGCGGCGTGGTACCGGAGATTGCCAGCCGCGCCCATTCGGAAGCCATTTCGAAAGTAGCTGCGGATGCCTTTGCCGAAGCCGGCGTGACCCCGGAAGAAATCGATGCGGTGGCGGTGACATATGCCCCCGGCCTGATCGGTTCGCTGCTGGTGGGTGTCAGCTTTGCCAAGGCGTTTGCCTCCGTGCATAAGATCCCGCTGATCCCGGTGAATCATATCAAAGCCCATGTGGCTGCGGCCTATCTGACATCTCCCGAACTGAAGCCGCCCTATCTGGCACTGGTGGTGTCCGGCGGGCATACATCCCTGTATGAGGTGTCCGATTACCAGACCTTCCGGGAAATCGGCGGTACCCGTGATGATGCCGCGGGAGAAGCTTTTGATAAAGTGGGACGGGTGATGGGGCTGCCGTATCCCGGCGGTGCGGCCATGGACAAGCTGGCGGCCAAAGGACTGGAGACCTACGATCCCAAAGGGAAGGGAAGACTGAAATTCCCCTCACCCGCCATTCCGGATGATACGCTGGATTTCTCTTTCAGCGGTCTGAAAACGGCGGTGATCAATCATATCCATACCACAAAACAGCGCCTGGGCGGAGAAGACACAGAACTGCCGGAAGAGACCCGGGCGGAGATTGCAGCTGCCTTCACCTGTGCTGTGACGGAAGGAATTGCTGCCAAACTGGATGCAGCGCTGAAACAAGGCACCTATTCCACGGTTGTTATGGCCGGCGGTGTGGCTGCCAATTCCCATC
Organism: Oscillospiraceae bacterium; assembly: GCA_015064285.1. Lineage (GTDB taxonomy): Bacteria > Bacillota > Clostridia > Oscillospirales > CAG-272 > UMGS1696. The sequence continues at coordinate 16,943 of SVSN01000024.1, forward strand.
TGCGTCGGGCAGTGGAAACGGTATGCCGGAAGCGGAAGACTGCCTTTGTGGTGCCGCCGCTGTCTCTGTGCGGTGACAATGCCGCCATGGTGTCTGCCTGCGGGTATCACCTGTACCGGTGCGGCGTCCGCGGAGATTCCACGCTGAATGCCTTTGCCAATCTGGAAGAATAACCGCATATTCTGCCGGGAACACATTGGTTTTCCACAGGATGTGCCGCGTGAAGAGACTATAAACAGTACGATAAGAAGAAATACGATTACAACTGAAATATGAAAATTACACCCGTTTATGAAAATCAGGTGTTTGTGGTGCCTCAGGATAAAGTGTGCCGGCGGCTTTCCACAGCCACGAGGGAAGAACTGGCGGTACTGCTTTCCGTTCTGGCGGATCCTGTGTTTACACCTTCAGACCGTGCCTCCGCACTGAATCTGACGGAAAAAACCTTTCTGGACGCACTTGCCGTATGGCAGCGGGAAGGGGTTCTTGCCATCACGGAGACCGGAGACAGTACGGTGCATGCTTCTGCCGCTGAGAAAGCAGAACAGAACCCCGGCCGTACTCCGGCAGACGCAGATTCCGCAAGGAAGACACCTGCGAAAAAGAATATGCACGCCCGGCGGGAGCTGCCGCATTATGCTGCTGCCGACGCGGCGGATTACCTGGAGCATCACGAGGAGATCAAGAGTCTGGTGGACTGCTGTCAGAATATCAGCGGAGATATGTTCAGCACGGCGGAAACGGAGATCCTGATCGGTATGCATGATTATCTGGCGCTGAGTCCGGAATATATTATGCTGCTGTTTGCCCATGCCAAGAAGCTGGGAAAAAAATCTGTCCGCTATGTGGAAACCCTGGCGATCCGGTTCTTTGACGAAGGTGTGACCGGATATAAAGAGCTGGAAGAACGACTGCAGACCATTGAAAAAGTGGAATCGGCAGAACAATACATACGGAAGCTTTTCGGCATGAACGGCCGTGCGCTGATCGCTAAGGAAAAAGCCATGGTGGAAAAATGGATCCTCACCATGCATTACGACCGGCCCATCATCGAAAAAGCATACGAAGTGACCATCAGCAACACCGGAAAACCGTCTGTGTCCTACGCCAACGCGGTGCTGGAAAACTGGTACAAGGCAGGGCTGGGAACGCTGGAGGAAATCGAAGCCTCCATTGCGGAATACCAGAAAAACCGGGAAGATGGAAAAAACGGCGAAGGCAAACCGGAAGGCACCAGTTTCGATACCGATGATTTCTTTGCCGCCGCCCTGCGCAGATCCTACGGCGATGAATAGGAGGAAGTATGGCATACAACCGTGATAATATCCAGAAGGTGAAAGAGCTTCTGAATGCCCGGCGGTCGGACGCTGTGTCCACCAGCATGCGCCGGAAAGCGGAAATGGAAGCCAGAATCCCCGGATATGCCGAACTGGAAAATGCTCTGGCCGGTACAGGCGCCCGGATCATGCAGGCCGCTTTTTCCCATACGCTGGACGATGCCACTGTAGCGGCGATCCGGGAAGACAACCGGCGGCTGCGGGAACAGAAAGGCGCGCTGCTGCAGCGGTACGGGTATCCGGCGGACTATACAGACATTCACTATACCTGTGAAGCCTGTTCGGATACCGGCTACCGGGGGATTGAGATGTGCGTCTGCATGCGGCGGGAGCTGATTCAGGCCGGTGTGGAAAGCGCAGGTCTGGCTTCTTTGATAAAAACACAGAGTTTTGAAACATTCAGTCTTGATTTTTACGAAAATCATGATAGAATAATTATGGAAAACAACGTGCGCAGGCTGCGTCAGTTTGCGGATACTTTTTCGGCGGACACCAGTGAAAGCTGGCTGTTTGCCGGTGCTACGGGACTGGGGAAAACCCACCTGTCCACAGCGGTAGCCGGTGTGGTGATCAGCCGGGGATTTGATGTGATCTACGACTCGGTTCAGGAGATTCTGGCCGTGTATGAGGAAGACCGGTTCAGTCACGGGGAAGGGACGCAGCATCAGCGGGGCCGTACCGTGGAAAGCCTCTTGGAATGTGACCTGCTGATTATGGACGACCTTGGTACAGAACTGACCAACCAGTTTACGGTATCCAGCCTGTACAGTATGATCAATACCCGGATCAACCGGGGGAAATCCACGATTATCAATACCAATCTGACCCAGTCGGAAATCCGCAGCCGGTATACGGACCGTATTGCCAGCCGTCTGTTCGGCGAATACAAACCGCTGCTCTTCAAGGGTGTGGATGTCCGTGCCCAGAAGCTGAGAAAATAACTGACAATACGGAAAGGAAAGTCTGAGTACATTCCGAAAACACCTGCAGCTGGGAAAACCAGCAGGGGATGGAATTTCCGGCGGAAGCCTCATACGAAGGCAGTGTGAAAGCATTCCTGCAGGGATGCTTTCAGTGAATTTTGTTCCCCCCGGGCACGGTGCCCGTAAACATATGAAAATTTTTTGATCCTTAAGGAGGATATACAAATGAAAATTGGCGCAATGGTTGAATCTTTCCGTCTCGGTTTCCGCGGCGGCGTGGAAAAGGCTGCCTCTCTGGGCGTAGCCGGTATCCAGGCATATGCAACCAACTGGGGTGAACTGGCTGTTGACCAGATGACCGATGCAAAGGCAAAGGAAGTTCTGGACATCGTAAAGTCCAACGGTCTGGTGTTCTCTGCTATCTGCGGTGACTACGGCTACGGCTTCGACGATCCCGAAAAGAACCCCGAAATGATCGAAAAGTCCAAGAGAATCATCGATCTGGCCAAGAAGCTGGAATGCGACATCGTTACCACCCACATCCACAAGGTTCCCGAAGAAGAATGTGCCGTTAAGGAAGTTATGCGCAAGGCATGCCGTGAACTGGCTGTATACGCTGACTCCATCGGTTCCGCATTTGCACTGGAAACCGGTCCCGAATTCGGCGAAGTGCTGGGCGGCTTCCTGGACAGCCTGGGCGCAAACGGTGTTCGCGTAAACTTTGACCCTGCCAACCTGGTAATGGTAGCCGGCGACCGTCCGGAAAACGCTCTGAAGTACATCGGCAAGTACGTTGTTCACACCCACGCCAAGGACGGTATCAAGCTGCACAAGCCTGCTGAAGGCGAAGTTATCATCGGCGAAGAAGCACAGGAACACGCAGAACTGGCCAAGATGGGTCACGAATATCTGGAACTGCCTCTGGGTAAGGGCGGCGTTGATTTCGATATCTATCTGCCTGCTCTGTCTGCTGCCGGTTTTGACGGTTTCCTGACCATCGAAAGAGAATGCGGCGACGCTCCCGAAAAGGATATCGCTATGGCGGTTGAGTTCCTGCGCGAAAAGCTGGCCAAGTACAACCTGGGCTGAGTCTGACACATGAAGCTGCTTATTGCCTCAGATATCCACGGTTCTGCGTACTGGTGCCGGAAGCTGGCGGAGGCCTTTGCCGTCTCCGGTGCGGATAAGCTGGTATTTCTCGGCGACATTCTGTACCATGGTCCCCGCAATGATCTGCCGGACGAGTATGCGCCCAAGGCAGTGATCGAAATGCTGAATCCCCTGGCGGATAAAATCATCTGCGTCAGAGGAAACTGCGAATCCGAAGTGGACGGTATGGTACTTTCTTTTCCGGTCTCTGCCGATTATGGTGTGATCGCGGATGAAAAAGCCACCATGTATCTTTCCCACGGACACAGGGAAGTGCCGAAAATGGTACCCGGTACGGTATATCTGACGGGACATACCCATGTGCCGCTGGCGGAAGAAACCGATGGATACATCCACCTCAATCCCGGTTCCGTTTCCATTCCCAAGGAAAACAGTCCCCACAGCTATATGCTGTACGAAAACGGCGTGTTTACCTGGCATGATCTGGATAACGGTGCGGAATACAAACGTTATATTCTGTAAAACAAGGCTCCTTTGTCCGAACGGATGGAGGAGCTTTGGCTTTGTTTACAATAATAATTAATAGTTTTCGGTAAATCTGCTGAAAAAGCAGGGAGCTATTGACAATACGGGGAAATAGGGTTATAATGGCTTTACTGGAATGTAAAACTGTTCCAAAAACTATTTTTTCAACAACAGGAAGGTATGCATTATGAAAAAGCTGCTTGCTATGATTATGGCTGCCGTATGCGTTCTGGGCGCTGCCGTTGCCGTATCTGCTGAAATCTCCTTCAGTGAAACCGAACCCAAAGATATCGGTGAATTTCTGCTGGAATACGGCCCCGGTGAAGAAGAAATGACCGAACACGGCGGAAACTTCTCCAACCTGGCAACCGGCGGACAGAGCTTCTGCAACAAGATGGACGGCTGGGCTCGCTATGAATTCTCCGTTGACGTTGACGGCGTATATGCATTTGTAGTGGATTACATCGCCCGTGAAGGCAAGGCACGTTCCATCGACGTAGCCATCGACGACAAGGGCAACAACCAGTGGGTTGACCTGGTGGAAGCAGGTCCGGAAGACCACCGTTACGCCATCATCACCGCCGAGCTGACCGCCGGCAAGCACAACTTCTTCATCATGGCCCCCACCGGCTTTGACGATGATGCTGTAAAGAGCTGTGACGTTTACGGCTGGGATCTGTATCTGGTAGAAGAAATCGTTCCCGAAACCGAAGCGGAAACCGTTGCCGCTGCTGAAGAAGCACCCGCAGCACCTCAGACCTTCGACGCAGGTATCGTTGCCGCCGTTGCTTCCCTGGTTGCTGCCGCAGGTTACGCTGTAAGCAAGAAGAGCAGATAAGTTCTGTAAAAAACAAAAGCTCCGTATCGTAAAGGTACGGAGTTTTTTGTGTATTAACGAAGAAAAAAGAAAAAAGACGATCCATATAGAATCGTCTCTCATGCGGGCAAGAGGACTTGAACCTCCACCGGTGCAATACCGACTAGAACCTGAATCTAGCGCGTCTGCCAATTCCGCCATGCCCGCATATTTCTTTCGCTTCAGGGGCTCTCCCTGACAGCTCCTATATTATACACGAACGCCTTTGTTTTGTCAATACCTTTTTAAAACTTTTTTTGTTTTTTATGCTGTTTTGCTTTCGGCCGCAGTATATATGACAATAATAGTGTTTTAATGTTGACAAATATCGTGCGGTGTGTTATACTACATACAACGATATTTATAGAACGGAGAATGCTATGTTCCGGTTACAGACCATCTTCTGCAGTGTCCTGCGCCACCACCGGAGAAATCTGATCTCCTGTCTGCTTCTGGCAGCTGTTCTGTCTGTGGTTTTCTGTTCGCTTCTGTATGCGGACTTTGCGGAAACAGACGCGGCAGCCATCCGTGAGCTGTACAGCCGGCGATATGCGGTTGCCTTCCGGGATGAGCTGCAGTATAATCCGGACTATCCTCACTGGTCGGAATTTGAGATTTTGTTAAACGGTACCTCATCAACCGAGGGAAAACCGGATATCTTTTTCGATGAAGCGGTGATGGCGGCCTATGACCATCCCTATTCTGTAACGCTGTCCTTGTTTGAGACCCTGGGGGCAAAGGAGTACTGTACGGATTACGCACTGGCATATGCGGATACGGCATATGTTTTTGCGGAAGCAATCCCCGACTGGATGCAGGAGAATCTGGATGCCTTTTTCCGCTCCCATGGCGATATGGCAGTGCCGGAAAAGCTGCTGACGGAGCATATGGTGGTGGGCGGCAGTATGGAGGCGTTTACCGGCCTGACGAGAGAGTATTCCTCGTATCTGTACGATTTTATTCTGACGGAGGGCAGGGAACCGGTGAAGGATGAATGTGTGATCACGGACTTTTATGCTGCTGTGTATGGGAAAACCGTGGGTGACCGGCTGACTCTGTACGACCTGTACGGCAATCCGGTACGGGAGCTGACCATCTCCGGGATATATACAGTGTATGCTGTGGAATGCGGCAGGCGGGCGGATCCGGCCATTCCCGACAGCGGACGCCGTGTCACCGGAATGGACATGATAATGGATTTCTGCGACAGTCCTGATTTTGGTACACCTTACGGCAGACTGTGCGAGGATATGGAGGCAACTCAGTATAGACTGGATCATTACAAAGGGGAATACTACTGTGTTTCCGGCGCCATGCTGTCCCTGATCCATACTGATCTGGAAACCGCATACACTTTCTACGGTACTCCGGAAACCGACGCTGATTTTACCGACCGGCACCACATAAACCACTATTTTGCTTATTATGATCTGGCAGATCCGGCATATGAACCGGTATTCGCAGCGGATGCGGCGGCTCTTCTGCCGGATGACTTTGCGGAAGAATTCACGGTGAAGCCGTTTGCCCATTCCATGACAGTGTATCTCCGGCAGCCGGAAAGCCTTGCAAAGGATGCGGTGCTGCTCCTGCAGGTAACACTGCCCCTGGCGCTGCTGATTCTGGGGATCGTGGCTGCCGTTCTGGTACGGGAAAACGGGCGGGAAACCGGCATCTGGCTGGGGCTGGGAATCTCCGAAGGGGATGTGATCCTGCGCTGTACGGCGGAAAACACCGTGGTGATGGCACTGGCACTGGTTCTGGGTGCTCTCGGCGGCAGCGGAATCCATTGGCTCTGGATGAGGGATTACCCCTATCTGCAGATCTCAGAAGTTGTATACACAGTACCGGAGACTGGCTGGCTGTTTGTCCTGCTGATGCTGGCGGCGGAAATTTTGCTTACCGCCGGTCTTACGGCATTGTATATCCGCATCCGCACACCCATCCGGCTGATCCGACAGGAGTGAAAGGAAGGTATGTTTATGTTTGCATGGATGCATGCGTGGAAAAATATATACCGCCAGCGGAAACGGTATCGGCTGTTTGTGCCGCTGCTGCTGGTCTGTGCGTTGCTGTCCGGCTGCTTTCTCTCCATTGCCGCCCCATGCCGTCAGTTTTCCGAACAGAATCACAGAGAGATCGGCATGGAACTGACAGAAACCGACAGGCAGCGGGAACTGCAGGACGCCAATGCACGCCAGCTTGGTCAGGCTGCCTCCATGATCCAGACAGGCGTTTTGCTGGTGGGAGCGGTGGCTGTGCTGTATGTTTCCTCCCTGATGATCGGGGAACGGTTTTCCGATATCGGGATCCTGTATTCCGTTGGCCTGACCCGGCGGCAGATTTTCTTCTCCTTTTTTACGGAGCTGTGTACAGTCTGTGTGCTGGTGATCGGTGCGGGACTGACAGCAGGCAGCCGGGCGGCGGTGTGGTGGCTGGCTTACAGAATCCGTGTGGGGGTACTGCCGACGGGACTGGAATACTACATCGGTGGAAACAGCTGGGTGCCAGGATGTATTGCAGCAGCGGCAGGGATTCTGGCGTTCCCCCTTCTGCGGCTGATGCTCCGGCTGCTCCGACAGGATCCTGCAGACCTTTTGCGGGATCGGACGTAAAGGAGAGAGATATGATCGAACTGAACAACATCTGCAAAACCTACAGAACCCGGCAGGGGCAGCTGGAGGTGCTGAAAAATATCAACCTGACCATACCGGCCGGGGCATTTGTTATGCTGGTGGGAGAATCCGGCAGCGGAAAAAGCACGCTGTGCAACATTCTCGGCCTGCTGGACACCCCCACCGCCGGGGAATACTTTATGGAGGACAGGGCGGTACATACTCTTTCCTCCTCCGGACGGACAAAACTGCGCCGCGAAAAGGTGAGCTTTGTGTTCCAGAGTTTCAATCTGATTCCTACCATGACTGCGTGGGACAATATTGAACTGCCGCTGGGATACCGGAATCTGCCCAAAGAAGAGCGGCGGATGAAAACGGAGGCGGCGCTGGCTTCCGTGGGATTGACTGCCCGTGCAAAACACCTGCCGGGAGAACTGTCCGGCGGAGAACAACAGCGGGTTGCGATTGCCCGGGCTCTGGCTGTGGATCCCGCTCTGCTGATTGCGGATGAGCCAACCGGTAATCTGGACAAAAAGACCACCGCCGGGATCATGGAACTGCTGCGGGAAACCTGCCGGCAGAAGACTGTGTTCATGGTCACCCACAACGAGGATCTGCTCCCTTATGCCGACCGGGTACTCCGGCTCCGGCAGGGAAGCTGGGCGGAACTGTAGTTTTTCCAACCGGAAGTTGGAGAAGAGTGCACTTTCTCAAACCAAACCGTCATTGCAAAGCCTGTGTCTGTGTGGTATACTGTTCTTACCCGGGAAGAACAGGAGAATGAACTGTATGAAACTGAATGAACAGATTGCTTATCTCAGAAAACAGAAGGGCATGACCCAGGAAGAACTGGCCGTACGGCTGGGGGTGACCAATCAGTCTGTCTCCAAATGGGAGAGCGCCCAGTGCTGTCCGGACATCGGGCTTTTGCCGGAACTGGCGAAGATATTGGATGTGAGCATTGATACCCTGATGGGGTACGGGAGGCCGGAAAGTTTTGAAGAAATCGGTTGGAAACTGAAAGAATACTTCGATAATGTACCGCAGGAGCTTGTATTCCGGGATTCGTTCCGCACTGCCGTCCTGCTCCATGAGGAGTTATGCTGGAAAGGGTATTATCTGGATTCCGGCCCTTGGGGAAAGGAGAGAAATTACTGGCTGGAAGATCCGCCCCACAGATGGGATTTCTCTGCGGCCAATAACCCGGACGGAAGCACGGTTTATGCAGGCGGCGGCATCTATTTTTCCACCAACCGGGCATATACGCCGCCCACACAGCCGGAGATCCTGGAACTGTCCCTGCAGCTGAAAAAACTGTCCGACCGGAATACCCTTCGTGTGCTGTATGCGCTGTACGACCTGACAGCGGATGGTTTTGACAGATATGTATCCCTGGAGGGGATCTGTACCGCAGCGAAGATGACAGAGGAAGAAGTGCTGACAGCGATGGAAAATCTGGAGCTGACCGTGATGGAAAGCGCCACCGGGGAATTGGTGTACCGGATTGACGGTTCCCGGATGCATATACCGGCTTTGCTGCGGATGCTAAGACGGTACTGATATGAATACACAAAAAGCCTGTCGTTTGGAAATTCCATGACAGGCTTTACTATGTGAAAAACAAGAAAAAAGACGATCCATATAGAATCGTCTCTCATGCGGGCAAGAGGACTTGAACCTCCACCGGTGCAATACCGACTAGAACCTGAATCTAGCGCGTCTGCCAATTCCGCCATGCCCGCATATTTCTTTCGCTTTAGGGGTTCTCCCTGACAGCTCCTATATTATACACGAACGCCTTGTATTTGTCAATACCTTTTTAAACTTTTTTCGATTTTTTATTTCCGGATTCACAAAAAACGACCTCACAGGGAGGCCGTCGAAAAACAGAGGATCTGTCAACGGTATTTGTGCCGGTTTTGCTTTTTCCGTTTCTTCCCCAGTACCGCACCGCAGACGGAACAGACGGGGATCATCAGGCAGAAAAGGATCGTATGGGGCAGATCCATTCCGGATGAGGGTACCGGCAGAGCAGCAAGACAGCGTACCAGCACCATTGTCAGCACACCGGAACAAAAACCGGATAGGATGCCGTCTCCTGTAAACCGTACCGCACCGATACCGCCGGCAAGAGCGGAAAGGCAAAGGGCCACCAGGGAAAGCGGGCCGGTTATGCTTTCCGGGTTGTCCAGGCTGTAGGCGATCCGGCAGAACAGAAGGAGCAGCAGTATGCCTGTTGCCAGAAACACAAGCTGGGCTTTACCGATGCCGATCAGCAGTGTCATGGGGGTGAGTTCCCCTTTACGGGATGCTTCCATATACAAAACCTCCGAAACAGTCTGCTGCATGGGGAACATACAGCGATATCCAACTATATTCGGAGGCATGGTATAATATTCTTTCTGTTGTGAATCAGTCTGCGTCTTCTGCGTGAACGTCTACGTTCCGTACGGCGGTGCGCAGGATACGGATTTTGTTCCGTTCGTTGCTGGTTTCGATCAGCACGGTTTCGTCCTTCATGGAGACGATCTTGCCGATGATCCCGCCGATGGTGGTGATTTCATCGCCTACCTGCAGACCGTTGCGCATATCATTGGTTTCCTTTTCCTGCTTCTTCTGGGGTCTGTACATGAAGAAATAGAAAATGGCGATCATGGCTACCAGCATGACTACGGTGGTGATCATATTGGCAGTGCCGCTTGCCTGCTGGGTTGCAGCAGCTTCCAGAGTGTACATGGGTGTTTTCCTCCTGTCCGTGATATTTTCTTTCAATTATACATTATACCCGAAACGTCCCGGACTTGCAAGGCGGCTGGGCATAAATTCACAGATATTTCATTTTTTACCTGTGTTTGGAAATGGTTTTCAGCGGTAACGGCGGTAGATGCCCAGCAGAGAGATCAGAGAAAGGTAATCTTCTCTGGAAACTTCGCCGCCGGAACCGATCAGATACCCGGCCCCCTCCGTCATCCGGAAAATAGCTTCACTGCGGTTATGTATGGTAACAGGCTCCTCTGTCTGCATCCAGGACACACCTAGCCCTCCCAGAATACTGATCTGATGGTGATACTGCTCCCAGTATTTTTCTCCTTCCGCCGGACAGAACCAGCCGTCGAAACCATTTGCAATGGCGCTTTCGCAGTTTCCGTCCATGGCAATCCGGGGCAGGGAGGGGGCATTATCCCGCAGCCAGCTTTGCCAGTCGTACAGACCAACCGCACAGACGCCGGCGGATGCACAGGCTGCGGCATACTGCACCGGAGAACCGCACAGAGCCACAAAACGGTATTCTTCCGTAGCCTGTTTTGCCATCTCTGCGGCCATTTCGTCCGCTGTATCATCTCCGAAACGGCGCATGTCGGCGATCACGGTGTCCGCATAAGTACGCTCCCGGAGAGAGAGCAGGGTGTCCAGATAGATGGGAATGGTATTCCAGAGGTGTTCCCCCCGCCGCCAGATCAGCTGCTCGGTCAGGTAAACCGGCACAAAAGGCTCAAACAGTACCGGATCTCCCGGTTTTCCGGCCAGTGCCTCCAGAAATCGCTTGGTATTCGGATTCATAGCATACTCCGTATGTGTTTTTTTATAGTATAACAGAAAATCCGGTAAAATCAAGATTCCCACAGGAAATTTTTCAAAAGGTACTTGACAGCACATGGTGTGTTCTGTATAATATAACTGTACTAATACAAATAGTACAGTTGATACAACTGATACGATAAGAAAGGAGAGAGCAGGAATGCAGTACATTACCGTTGACCTGCGGGACCGGAAACAGCTGTATGAGCAGCTGATCGATAATATACGGAAGCTGATCCTGTCCGGAGAGATCGGTCCCGGGGAGAAACTGCCGTCTGTCCGGGCGCTGGCAAAGGAACTGTGCATCAACCCCAACACCATCCAGAAAGCCTACAATGAACTGGAACGCCAGGGTGTGATCCTGACTCTGCCGGGGAGAGGAAGCGTGGTACTGGCGGAAACGGGGGATCTCCGGAAAGAACAGCTGACCCGGATCGGCGATGCTCTGACCGCCACGGCCGTAGAAGCCGCATCCACCGGCATTACCAGGGAGGAGTTTCTCTCTCTGGCGGAAAATGCCTGGAATCACGGCGCACCGGCAGCAGAAAACCATCCGGATAAGCCGGAAACAGCAAAAGCAGCGGAAGGAGGGAACCAGCTATGATCCGCGCAGAAAACATTACCAAATACTTTGACGACGTACGCAGTCTCCATGAAGTTTCCATGACAGCAGGAGACGGCAGCATATTCGGACTCATCGGCTCCAACGGTTCCGGCAAATCCACTCTGCTGCGGATCCTGTCGGGGATCTATCAGCCGGACACCGGGGATATCTTTTACGACGGCGCACCCGTGTTTGAGAATACCGCTGTGAAAAATAAACTCGTGTACCTGTCCGACGATCCGTATTTCCTGCCTCACTGTACCATGAACGATATGCGTGACTTTTATGCCAGCGTGTATCCGGAGTTCGACAGGGAACGGTATGAGTCTCTGACAAAACAGTTCGGTCTGAATCCCCGCCGCCGGATCGTGACCTTCTCCAAGGGGATGCAGAAGCAGGTTTCCATGCTGCTGGGTCTTGCCTGCCGGCCGAAATACCTGTTCTGCGACGAAACATTCGACGGACTGGATCCGGTGATGCGGCAGCTTGTGAAAAGCCTGATCATTGCTGATGTGGCGGAGAGAGATCTGTGCTGTGTGGTAGCCTCCCACAATCTGCGGGAGATGGAGGATATGGCAGACCATATTGCGCTGCTGCACCGGGGGGAACTGCTGTTTGAAAAAGAACTGGACGATATCCGCACCAATATGGTTAAGGTACAGGTTTCCTACCGGAAGGAAATCTGTGACGATATGGCGGAGAAACTGCGGGAACTGCAGCCCATGACCCTGGAACGGCGGGGCAGTCTGTTTACGCTGATTGTACGGGGGACGGAAGAAAGCCTGCAGCAGTGGTTCCGGGAAACATCGCCGCTGTTCTGCGAATACATTCCCATGACGCTGGAAGAAATCTTTATAACGGAAATGGAGGAGAGAGGGTATGAATTCACCAGTCAGATCCTTGGATAAACCCAAAAACCGCGCCGCTTACCTGCGGTTCGGTCTGAAACAGAACTGGCAGCAGCTGGTGTTTTATGCCATCATCATGCTGCTGGCCTGTGTAGTGACCAGTATCATCGTCACCGCCACTATACTGGAAGAGATCCAGAACGGGTTCAGTATGTACCACACGCCGGCTCATAAAGGTGCCGATCTGTTCCGGGATATAGCACTGATCTTTGCGGTGGTCTCCTGCGTGCTGGGCGTGTTCTCCGGCATGTCGGCTACCGGGTATGTGAATTCCCGCCGGGCGATCCACTGTTACCACAGCCTGCCCCTGACCCGTGACGCCCTGTATCTGGAGGGCAGTGCGGTGCAGGTACTGTACTATCTGGTCACCTCCCTTGTGTCTCTGCTCATCGGTACGCTGGTTATCGTGAGTCAGCTGGGTATGACCGGGGAATCTGTGGGAGAAGGGCTTCTGCTGATCCTGACCGGCATCGGCGGCTATCTGCTGGTGTTCTCTCTGTTTCAGCTTGCCGGTACCCTGACCGGGACAGCAGTCTTCCGCTTCATTGCCGCGGGGATTATCGCGTTCCTGCCGGTGCTGGTGTATCTGATGATCTATGCCGGCGCGGACACCGGAATGAGCAATCTCATGGTAGACTACTACATGGACTACAACCAGATCCGCTTCCTGTGCCCGGCGTTCAATATTTACTACGCCATGGCGATCTCCTACGGGGATGCCTATGTGATTGATGACAATGTGATCACTGTAGGATATACCCTCTGGTCCATTGCCACCCTGTATCTGACCGCTGTATTCTACTATCTGCTGGGCCTGTGGCTTCACAGAAAGCGCCGGAGCGAGCTGTCCGAATCTTCCCTGATCTGGAAAAAACTGACTGCTTTTGTCAAGTATCCCGTGATTTTTGTATGCGGTGCCGGCGGTGCCATCTTCTTCCGGGCGGCACTGGGAACGGATATAACCTGGATGATCTTCGGCGGCTTCTGCGGGCTGGTGCTGTCCTTCCTGCTGATGAACGTGCTGATCACCCGGAATACCAAGAGTATGTTCAAGGGTCTGCCGGGACTGGGGATCACGGCCCTGGTGGTGGCCTTCTTCCTGGCGGTACTGCCCTTTGACGTATTCGGCTTCAACAATTTCATGTATGACGCGGATCAGGTGAAATCTGTGACGGTTTACTACGGCGACAAGGAAGTGGTGTTTGCCGAAGAAGACGAAATTGCCGCTGTGATGCCCTATATCGCCGAGCTGACCCGGAACACGGAAGGAAACCAGACCACCCCCTATGATGCGGCATTCATGCGGGAGACTTCTTATTATATTGATCCGGAAACGGTGCTGAACCAGTCCGAAAAGGAAGCGCGATCCATTCTGTCCATGCAGTATCCCGACCGGGGTGTACGGCTGGATATGCCTGATGAAAAACCGACCTTCGTCTGGATGGGCGGAAAAATGCTGGATGATCACTATAACATTAAGTGTTATGAGGATGGGTACATCACGGAAACATCCGCAGCCCGGTACTACGAAGGCGTTACCGCTACGGAAACCAAGTATTATGATCCCTCCGAAGGCATTACTTCCGTGTACAAGGGAGACTACAGCTACGACTGGGACAGACTGGAAGTCAGCGTGTACCCGAAGTTCGGGATTCCGATCCACCGGTATATGCGTGTGCTGGAAGTCTCCGAAAACGCCGCTGTGTTCGATGTGATCCAGAATACGGAACAGTATGCCGCCTACTACAGAGAACTGGCGGATATAAAAGCGGATGACCTGCACAGTATGTATATAAATCTGCTGGACGAAAGTGTGAACATCTACACCGGCAGCGCTATTCTCGGCGGGGAAGAAATGCTGAAGGCAAATGAAAAAGCAATGGCGATCCTGCAGAAGCACAATGCACTGCTGGAAACCCTGCTGAAAGCAGCTTCCGTGCTGACCCCCGAAATGACGGATACGCCTGTGATCGGCAGCATCAGTATCCATTCCGAGACTATCAGCCGGACATACAATCTCTATGCCGGCATGACACAGTTCTGGGATGCATGGCTGGCATACTGGGAACAGATGCCGGAATTTATGGACAATCCGGATCTGAAACTGGGACAGTCGAACAGTACCAAGGCGTACTATGATATGCTCCGGTATACCAACTACCGCCTGTATGAAGACGGCAAAGACATCATGGACTGGGCGGCCTCCTTCCATACCGATACCTATATCATCGAAGCCGACACCGGACGCGCCCTGTATGTGGATCCGGACAAGATGGCACAGGTGCTGGAGAACAGTATGGATGATTATACCCTCGGCTTGCAGGAACCCCGTTTCATGGTCGTCAGCCACAAGTATACCATCGATGCCATGAAGGAAGGCGTGGAAAACATTCTGGCAGACGGCAGAGTGCCCGACGGATACAACAAATTCTTCTTCTTCCGGAAAGATGCTGTACCCCAGTTTGTTCTGGATGCATTTTCCAAATAATCCCCAAACGAAAACGACAGTCTCCTCATATACGGGGGACTGCCGTTTTTTGCGGGATTATTCGTGGTATGCTTCTTCCACGCGGGGTCTGAACAAAAGGGTAATGCACCAGATTCCTGCCAGTGCGATGACCGTATAGATGATCCGCGCCCAGAGGGAATCCTGACCGCCGAAGATCCAGGAAACCAGGTCAAAACGGAACAGTCCCACCGCACCCCAGTTCAGAGCACCGATGATCACTAAGATCGTTGCAATTCTGTCAAGCATGAGAATACCTTCCTTTCCTATGTGTTCGGTGATAGTATACCCAGCAGACGGTAAAATAATCGCGTGAAAAAAAGTTTTTGCTATCCGGGAATCCAATAACCAGACAGTCTGTTCATTAAATATATAAAAAAACAACACATTCAGTCCATATTTACTTTGTATAATTAAATTATATAATAGTTTTGATGGAAGGAGCTTGATTTTTATGCGCAGAACCATTGCCACTCTTCTTCTGCTGTCCATGATGCTTTCCGTTGTCAGCTGCGGCGGGACATCTGCAGAAACGGAAACCGCAGCGGAAACACCGGCTGCAGAAACGGAAACCGTTGTGGAAACGGAACCTGAGATCAGACCTGAGCTGCCGGATGTGCAGTACGACGGATACAATTTCCGGATTCTGACCTCGGCGGAACGCCAGAAGTATATCTTTTCGGAAGAAAGCACCGGGGAACTGGTCAACGATGCCGTTTTCGACTCTTTGTCTGAAGTGATGGAATGGCTGGACACCACGGTTTCCTGTGTGTACATTGACTCGGATACAAATGAAATGGCCGTACAGTCCATGATCGTATCCGGCGATGATTCCTACGACATCGGGATGATGCACGACAACAAAACCGCCAATCTTTCCCTGAAGAATTATTTCCTGGACATCCACACGCTGCCACACATCGATACCACAAAGCCCTGGTGGCCGCAGTTCACCGTGGAAAGCCTGACACTGAACAACAAAATGTTCTATGCTTCCAACTACATCACCTATTTCTCCATGGTGGAGACCAAGGTGTGCGTGTTCAACGAAGACATTCTGAACGACAGAGGGATCGAGTATCCTTATGATCTTGTCAGAGAGGGCAAGTGGACCCTGGATACCATCGGTGCGCTGACTGCCGATCTGTACACAGATGTGGACGGGAACGGTGAATCCACGGAAGCGGATCTGTACGGTATCTGCATCGGCGGTTTCCCCTACTGCTGGATTGAAGGTATGGGAGTGGAAATGTATTCCAAGACCCCTGAAGGAAACACCATCACCTTCCATGCCGATGTGGAAAGAACCGCCTCCCTGGTAGACAAGCTGTATTCCATTTTCTGTTCCGGTGCGCCGGGGGCATACAACCAGATGGGCAACGGCAACTTTGACGAAACCATACAGTTTGCCAAAGGTCTGACTGCCTTCTCCTTCAGCTATCTGGGAAAGCAGATAGAAGAACTGATGGAATCGGATGTGCGTTACGGTATCGTACCCCTGCCCAAGCTGGACGAACAGCAGGAAGCCTACATCGGGCCCTGTACCGACCGTCCGATCCACATCCCTGTGACTGTCAGTGACCAGGAAAAGACCGCCGTGATCTTTGAAGCCCTGAGCTATACCGGATACAAGCACATTCTGCCTGCTTACCGGGACAAAACCCTGATGGGCCGTTATTCCATGAGCAGTGAGTCTTCCGAAATGCTGGATCTGATCTTCCAGAACCGTGTGCTCAGCTTTACCTATCTGCATACCTATGTGGCACTGAACATGCTCACCGAGCTGATCTCCAAGGGTACCACGGATATCGCTTCCTACGTGAAAAAGAATCAGACCGTGGAAACCAACAAGATCAAAAAGATCCTGGACGCGTATGCTCCCGCAGCAGAATAACATCAGATTGCCTGAAAAACCGCAGCCTTACAGAGAACTGCGGTTTTTTGCTTTCCGGAGCGGTGCATAGGGAAGAGGAAAGGTGCATACAGTACAGTATCCCACATAAGAAAGGGGACTTGTATGCTTTCCTATCTGTTGTCCGTGCTTGCCGGATTTTCCTTTGCCATTCTGTCAGCCGCCCCCCGTTCCCAGTTTCCGCCGCCGCTGGAAAAAGAAGAAGAAGACCGGCTGTTCCATCAATGGCGTGAGACCGGGGATATGGCTGCCAGAGAAAAGCTGATCGAACACAATCTGCGGCTGGTGGCCCATATTGTGCGGAAATATTACGCCGCCAGTCCCGACAAGGATGATCTGGTGTCCATCGGCTCTATCGGCCTGATCAAATCCATTGATTCTTTTGATCCTTCCAACGGCGCGCGGTTTGCCACCTACAGTGCCAAGTGTATACAGAATGAGATACTTATGTATTTCCGTTCCCAGAAAAAATACAGCCAGGAAGTGTCCATTCACGATACCATTGATACGGACAGGGACGGCAATCCGCTGACGTATGCGGACATAATGGGGTCAGACGATACCATAGCCGATGATATCGATACCAAAATCAAGCTGTCCAAAGCGGCTGCATTCATTACAGCCGGGCTGGAAGACAGAGAACGGGAAATCGTGGTTCTGCGGTACGGTCTTGCCGGAAATCCGCCCATGCCTCAGCGGGAAGTGGCAGGAAAACTGGGGATATCGCGGTCCTATGTATCGCGCCGCCGGTATTGTAAGCGATGATGCCATATGGGAAGTACATGAATATAAATACTTTGTATCTTTTGGCTGCATCCCATTGACAGGTCAGTCCGGTTGCCGATATAATATGTATACTGTAAAGTTTTGTGAGGTATCATCATGTTCCGGAAGCTGAAAGAATCCACGATCCTTCTTGATACCGGCAGCATCGATTATGCCGTGTTCGGCAGCGGGGACAAGCCGTTTGTCATCCTCCCCGGGCTGACCCTACGGGATGTCAAGGGGGCCGGTGCTGGACTTGCGCTGATGTACAGGCAGTTTGCCAAAGAGTACCGTGTGTACGTGATCGACAAAAAATCCGATATTCCCGAGGGCTGTACCGCTGCCGATCTTGCCGAAGATACCGCCGCTGCCATGAGAGCGCTGGGGATCACCGATGCCTGCCTGATGGGGGTGTCCCTGGGCGGCATGATCGCACAGGAGATCGCCATCCGCCACCCTGAACTGGTGAAAAAACTGGTACTCGGTGTGACAGCTTCACGGGTGAATGATACGATGACTGCCGCCGTCAGCAAATGGATCACCTTTGCGGAGAGCGGCGACTTCGGCGGGATCGTTTCCGATATGATGGATGTCATGTACTCGGCAAACTATGGAAAGCGGTACGGCTGGCTGTTCCCGCTGCTTGCGAAATTGGCCAAGCCGAAAAATGAGTCCCGGTTTATCCGTCTGGCAAAAGCCTGCCTTACCTGCGAAGCCTACGACCGGCTGGAGGCGATCACCTGTCCCACACTGGTGCTCGGCGGAGCGGATGACAAAATTGTGACGGGAGAGGCATCTCTTGAAATTGCCGGTAAGCTTGGCTGTGAGGTGCATATGTACCCGGGACTCGGTCACTCTGCCTACGAGGAAGCGGCGGATTTCAATGATCGGGTGTATCGTTTTTTGAGAAGGGAAGTTTGAGGTATGTTTGTTTTCAAAGATAAAGTTGCTGTTGTGACCGGTGGGGCAAGAGGGATCGGCAGGTGCATCTGTGAAAAATTCCGTGAAGCGGGTGCGGCTGTCTGTGTGATCGATCTGCTGGAAAACGACTATTTCAAGGGGGATCTTGCCGACAAGGATACCCTCACAGCATTTGCCGATAAGGTCATTGCCGACTACGGCCATGTCGATTATCTCATCAACAATGCCGCGCCGAAAATGTGCGGGATTGCCGGCGGCAGCTACGAGGATTTTGAGTACGCCCTGCGGGTCGGTGTGACGGCGCCGTTCTATCTCTCCAAGCTTTTCGCACCTTATTTTGCCGAGGGGGCAAGCATTGTCAACATCTCTTCTTCCCGTGACCGGATGAGCCAGCCACAGACGGAGAGTTATACAGCGGCAAAAGGGGGGATTTCCGCCCTCACCCACGCACTGGCAGTCAGCTTTGCGGGTAAGGTGCGTGTCAACTCCATCTCCCCCGGCTGGATCGACACGGCATACACCGTTTACGAAGGTGCGGATGCCATCCAGCAGCCTGCGGGCAGAGTCGGTAATCCGCCGGACATCGCCAATATGGTGCTCTACCTCTGCTCGGACATGGCAGGATTTATCACAGGCG
>SVSN01000122.1 GCA_015064285.1 Oscillospiraceae bacterium
AACAAAAAACAGCCCCCGATTGGAGACTGTCTTTCGTTATCCAAGGCGCCACCCGGAATCGAACCGGGGAATAAAAGTTTTGCAGACTTCTGCCTTACCGCTTGGCTATAGCGCCGCTTGGCTTACGAATGATATTATACCGCATCAGGAGCATTTTGTCAAGGGCTTTTTTCAAAATCCTGTGAAATAATTTCTGTCATTGTCTTCAGCCCCAAAACGCACCGGAATCTCTTGTAATTCCCCGGGGGCTGTGGTACAATACAATCAAATCCATACCCGGAGGTACCCGTATGCAATATAACATTCCCGAAAATGTCGGCATTCATCCGGCACAGCTTCTGAAATATTATCAGCTTCTGGAAGACAACCATCTTTCCACGCACGCCGTGTATATCGCCCGGGGAAACGATATTATCTCCTTTGCCCACTGGAAACCCTTCCACCGGAACTTTCTCCATCGTATGTATTCTGTTTCCAAAAGCTTTGTGTCCATCGCCATCGGTTTCTGCAGGCAGGACGGGCTTCTGGATCTGGATGACCCCATTTCCCGCTATTTTCCCAAGGAAATGGAGAACCAGCAGGACGCCAATATGCAGGCCCAGACCATCCGGCATATGCTGATGATGTCCACCGCAAGAGGGGCACAGAACTGGTTCACTGTCCGCAGTGACGATCGTGTGCAGACCTACTTTGACAACACCAACCCTTCCCGCCCCTCCGGCACTCTGTTTGAATATGACAGCAGCGGCTCCTTTGTGCTGGGTGCGCTGGTGGAACGGCTTACCGGCAGGAAATTCATGGACTATCTCCGGGAAAAGCTGTTTGATACCATCGGTGTCTCCAAGGAAGCGTACTGTCTGGAATGTCCCGGCGGCCACTCCTGGGGAGATTCCGGCGTCATGTGTACCTCAGAGGATATGCTGCGGATGGTGCGTTTTGTAGCCAACGGCGGTTCCTGGGACGGCAAACAGCTTCTGGATCCGGAATATGTACGCCTGGCATCCACCAAACAGATCGACAACAATCTCCACGGCGTTCCCGGATGGGACACCCAGGGATACGGCTACCAGATCTGGATCGGCTACGACGACAGCTTCTTCTTCAACGGCATGGGCTGCCAGTTCGGGTTGTATATGCCGAAAAAAGATCTGCTCCTGGTGTACAACGGCGACAACCAGGGAAAGACGCAGGCAATGAACGTAATCCTGAACGGCTTTATGGATCTGATCTATAAGACCGCCGCCGACAGTCCCATAGAACCCTGCCCTGCCCTGAGACATCAGCTTCGCTGCCGTGAAAACGCCATGGCACTGATGGCAGACCGTGGGGACATGACCTCCCCTATGCTGGAAAAGATCAACGGCAAAACCTTCGTCCTGGAAAAGAACCCCATGGGCATCCGGGAATGCACCATCACCATCCCGGACGACGGACTGGGCAGTTTCTGCTATACCAACGAACAGGGCGAAAAATGTCTCTACTTCGGCATGGGCGAAAACGTCTTCAGCTATTTCCCGCACACCGGGTACTCTGCGAAGGTCGGGTCTGTCTTTGTACCGGGTCACATGTACAAATGCGCCGCTTCCGCTGCCTGGTACAGTCCTTATCAGCTTCATCTGAAAATTCAGATCATTGACGACTACTTCGGCACCCTGAACATCCTGTTCGGTTTCCGGGAAGACGGCCGTGTGAGTATCCAGATGGTCAAGGTTGCGGAAGATTTCCTGCACACCTACAACGGCTGGGCTGACGGTACGCTCCGGTAAACCGTTACATAAAAAACACATGGCCTGCAGAGCAGTATGGGCAAACCACTGCGTTCTGCAGGCCGTATTTTTATTCCTGATTTTCCGTCTTGCTTTCCCGTACATCCTGCCAGAGCCCGATACCAATGGTGATCAGCGCCATGGTATTGCAGATAAAACTGGGCAGGGAGAAATGGATGGTGCCGTAGATCAGCCACAGAACCTAGGCCGGAATAGCCATCAGCCGGATGTGGATGGGTTTTGTACACCAGAAACTCACCACCGCACAGCAGGATCCGATCATAGGCAGAAGACTGATAGGGCCTTCCCAGGTCAGAATGCAGGAAGCAATGGTCAGTGCCATGATCAGATACAACCAGAACCGGTGGGACGCCCACTTTTTTTCTTTGTTATAAAAGATGCTTTCCCGTCCCAGCGCCAGCACGTTCAGCGCCGCTCCGGAGTAGGCACCGATCAGGAAATAATGGCAGAACCAGAGCACGTCTGCCGTGAATTTACACAGCAGAATAGTACGCCGCTTCCGTCCCAGAAAAATGATGCAGGATACGGCAACCGCCACAACACCGATGATCTGGGCAACTGTATTCACCATACCGGCCGCCTGCTGCAGCAGAACAGTGGTCATATTTCCTCCTCCGTTTCTGCAGCCGACGCCATGTCCGGTTCCCCGTAGTCCGGTATATCCAGCAGTACGCCGCCCTGCTTTGCCGACTCATGTGCCACCAGACCCGGAATGGTGAACCGGGCTGCCAGCCATGCGTGCACCTTCGGCAGTTTGCCTTCTGACGCCGCAGTACAGAAATCGTCAATCAGAAGCTGATGGGATGCCATATGTCCGTTTTTCGCCGGCATATCCTTGAAGGACTGGGGCAAGCGGGCGTATTCTTTCTCCTGCACCGGAGAAAAGCCGTTCCACTGCCAGGTGTGGTTGGCAACCTTCTGCTTGAAATCCTCTTCCCCTTTATGCTCTGTCATCATGTACGGATTCACCTGATCGCTCACATCGGTCAGATCCACCCCGGCTTTGGTCAGCTTCGTCACCAGATGCTGGGCGTTATTGAACTGGTAGGAGCCTTCTGTGCCGTAAAAACCGGAAATGAAGGAAGAAGGCGCTTTATATCCGATCCGCCGGCACTCGCTGATCCGGGCAACACCGCCGCCGGAAAGCTGCATCAGGGAAAATTCGTTGGAAAACTCGTTATCCCATGGATTTTCGCCCACGGCATAAGGGGTGTTCTCTTCCCTGTCCCTGTACCCTACGGCAGACACTTTCAGTGCATGTTCTCCTATGGCGTACAGCAGCATAGCTGTGGAGTGCGTGGGATAGAAAAAGGGCGGCAGAGCGGAATTCGGTCTGTCCTCAATGAAATTCTTCGGAAAATGGGACAGATCGTGGAAATACTGGCTTTCGCCGTACACAAACTTCCCGAAATCCCCTCTCTCATAAGCCTGTCTGCAGTACATGGAACAGGGATAGTAGATACAGGTTTCCCCCATCATGTAGCATTTGCCGGTGGCTTTCACCGCTTCAATGATTTCACCGCATTCCTCCGGCGTCGTGGCCATGGGCACGGCAGAATACACGTGCTTCCCGGCGTACAGGGCAGCGGTCACCATAGGCCCGTGTAGATGGCGCTGGGTGAAGATGGCAACGGTGTCGATGTCGGGATCGGCCAGTGCATCCTCAAAAGACGGGCACACAGGTACACCAAAGTCATCCGCATAGGCCTGTGCCTTTTCCGGCACGATATCACACACGCAGACCGAATCCACGTTGGGATGCGCCTGAAACAGCGGCACAAAGCTCCGGGCAAATTCGCCGCAGCCGATAACGGCAATATGTAATTTCATATGTTGATCTCCTTCAAGACAGGCATTCACCTGCATCATTCCCCTTGAGTATACCCCTTTTTTATGCTATAATCAAGAAAAAAACAAAAAAAGACAAAAATTTTTTCCGTTCACCCAACCTTTTCCCTTTCCCGTTTGTCTATTCATCAACAGATGCATCTGAACACCTTTCCATCTGAAAAAGGAGATCCCATGCCCAAGAATTATCACGACATTCCGGACGACGCACTGGTATCCATGACCCTGCTGGGAGAACAGGATGCTTATGAAGAGCTGGTCCGGCGGTACCAGCGTCCTGCACTGCACACAGCCTATCTGTCGCTGAAAAACCGCTTTCTGGCAGAAGATGCCGCACAGGATGCTTTTGTCACCGCCTGGATGCGGCTGAACACCCTCAGGGAACCGACACGGTTTGGTCCATGGGTATGCCGGATCGCCGGAAACACCGCCAGAAACATGGCAAAGCACTACCGGGACTATCTGCCGCCCGACGAGGAGGAAATCACATCCATCGCCGCCCGCCGGGACTATATCCAATGGCAGAAAGCACAGGCGGAAGAGGAAGTCAGCGAGTCCCTGCGCCAGAGCCTCAGCAGACTCAGTAAAAAAGTACGTACTGTCATACACCTTCACTATTTTGAAGGACTGTCTGTGGCGGAAATCGCACTGCGGCTGTCCATCCCGGCCGGTACAGTGAAATACAGGCTGCATGAAGGCAGAGAAAAGCTCAGAAGGGAGTTTGATATGATGAACAGAAACGAAATGGAAAAATTTGTAAACGATGTTATGAAAAAGGTAGAGAAGCTGAAAAAATGGCGCTACCGCAGCGACAAAACCGGATTCTCCGATTACTACAAAGATGTACTGGCGGATGTGGAGAAGATCCCGGAGGAAGGCTATCGTACCCAGAAGAATCACGCCATGGCCGATGTGCTGATGCGGGG
>SVSN01000025.1 GCA_015064285.1 Oscillospiraceae bacterium
GCTTCTTGTAGAAAGCAGTGTCGTTCAGAGAGGAAGCAGCAGCGGCGTCTTCGTGTTCAACGCCATCCTTGTAAACCAGACGGTCTACGATACGGCCCTTCAGCAGGTGTTCTTCTACGATTTCCGGAATATCATCTTCGGTAACCATGCTGTAGAAGGTTCCTTCGGGGTAGATGATCATGATCGGGCCCAGAGCACACAGACCGAAACAACCGGTCATAACGATCTTGACTTCTTCAGCCAGACCTTTTGCCTGCAGTTCAGCAGCCAGCTTATCATGAAGCTTGGCACTGCCGGAAGAAGTACAACCGGTACCGCCACAAATCAATACATGAGAACGAATCATAACTGTTTATTCCTCCTGAAGTTAAATCTTTGCAGCGCCGATGGTGTAATCGGTAACTACTGCGCCGCCCTTGATGTGCTTTTCGATCACTTCCTGAGCCTTTTCTGCGGTCATCTTTACGTAGGTAACCTTTTCAGCGTCCTTCTGGTAGATTTCCACAACGGGTTCGTACTGGCAGATGCCGATGCAGCCGGTCTGGGTTACGGTTACGGTTTCAGCAAGGCCTGCTGCGTTTACGCCTTCCACGAAAGCGTTCAGAACAGGACGTGCGCCGGCGGCGATACCGCAGGTTGCCATACCGACAACAACGCGGATTTCATTCCCGTCGGCCTGACGGACAGCTACTTTGTCGGCCATCTTGGCTTTGATCGCCATCAGTTCTTCTAAAGACTTCATAAACTTGGATCCTTTCTGCTTTATATAAATAAATAATAAACAAACAGGGTATACTGGGATTATGCTTCTTCTCCGGCGTACTGTTCCTGCAGATAACCGCCGATCCAGGCCAGGATTTCCGGTTCCGCAAGGGAGATTTCCTCGCCCAGCATGGCACGCAGATCCGCACAGTGCAGTTCCACGTTTCCGCCGGGAAAGGTATGTACATAGGAGAAGTTGACTTCGGGAGAACCCTGAATGAGGGTTTTGACGGTCTCAACCATGTCTCCCAGGGGGATAAAATCGATATGGTTTCTGCCGAAGGTACCTTTGATCACCGTACCATGGTCGGGATTCTCGCTTCCGTCCTCGTTTTTGGCAGGAACGGAAGTGATTTTCACACCACCGCCGGTCATTTCGGCCAGCATGGTCAGAAAAGGCACGCCCAGCCCCACCTTCCGGGTTTTCCGGGTGGTGAAGAAGGGATTGGACAGGCTTTCCACCTGCTCCTTCGACATACCGCATCCGTTATCGGTTACGGTAAAGGTGAGCCAGTCGCCCTCTTCAATCAGAGAAATGAGGATGGTATCCGCACCGGCACGGACAGAATTCATGGTAATGTCCAGCACATACAGAGAAAATTCATCCATGCTCGCTTATCCTTTCTGTTCAGTGGAATTCTCGCCCCGCAGATACCGGAACAGGCTTTGTCTGACACGGTCGCTGCTGTAGGGTTCGTCCTCCAGTTCCAGTGCGTTGACGGCTTCCGACAGGGTCCACAGATTATGGGCGTCGGAGTCGATCACGCGGGCCATCTCCTTGATATGGGGGAACATACTGGTATAAATCGGTACAGAGGTGGGGTCGTTCAGCTCATAAGCGGTGAATGCCGGCTTTTTCGGGAAGGAACCCAGTACGGCAACCATTCCGTTGGAGGAGCGGTCGATATGGGCAGGGTAACAGATTCCGTCGTAGGGCTTCACCAGTTCAAACGCTTCTTCGATGGAGATCGATGTTGCATTGATGAGCAGATCTTCTTCCTCTCTGACCATTTCATCATTTTCGTCCATGACACGCTGATTTCCGAAGATTTCCGGTTTGTTTTTGATCCGGACCCGTCTTGTATCCACCATTTCCCCGAAAGCCATAGCGGCATCCAGTGTGGGAAACAGGCATACAAGGTGGACATCTTCCGCCGTTGTCAGCTCCATACCGGCCACAGGAATCAGGCCCAGCTTCTTTGCCTGGGCGAAAAACGCGGGGCAGTTGGCTGTGGAGTTATGGTCGGTGAGGGCTACGATCTGCAGTCCGTTGATCACCGCCATCCCGGCGATATTGGCAGGGGTCATGTCGTCGTCACCGCAGGGAGAAAGGCAGGAATGCACATGCAGATCGTAGAAATACCGGTTCATGTTCATCCTCCTCCTTTCAGCGGCTGCGGGGTTACATATTTTTGGCAATTCCGGCGCACAGTTCGTACACCGTTTTCTCGGAAGACAGGACACAGATGCCTTTTTCCCTGGCGGCTTCCAGTGCTTCCGGCACCAGGGTCACGCCCTCAGCCAGAATCACGGCGGCGGCTTCGGTCAGGCTTGCCACGGCGATCACATTCATGTTGTTCATGATGGTGATCCACAGGTTGTCCGCTTCCACATGGCTCATGGCCCGGCTCAGCAGATCCCCGGCGTATACACCGTCAAAGGATTCCACCGATCCGCAGACCGTTTTCAGGTCCAGTGTTTCCAGCAGCTGTTTTCCGTTCATTGTTTTTCTCCTGTGTCTCCGGAGCTCTTTATGATGCGTTTATCCGCAGGGAACGCATCGGCGGGAACTCCTTCCTTCCGTTTATTCAAAAACTGATGGAACAGCATCCGCATATTTACGGTGCATTCGTCCGCATTGGTTTCTCCCTTTACGATATCTTCTGCGAAAGCCATACAGGTCGGCGCCCCGCAGGAACCGCAGTCCGTACCGGGAAGGCAGGTGCAGATGCTTTCGATTTCCGCCATCATCCGCATAGCCTCGTTCCGGTCGTCAGACAGCCGGTTGTAGGGGTTATACTCGATCATATCCGAAGCCACAGCCGTTTCCGGGATCGTACCTTCCTTTTCGGGACGGTTGGGAGATACCGGCAGATACCGTTTCAGGGACTGGAGTCTGGCCTGGGCGATATAGGGATTGGCCACAGTCATGGCACCGCCCACGCATCCGCCGCTGCAGGCATTCAGTTCCACATACTCCAGATTGTTGATGCCTTCGTTGTCGATCTGTTCCAGTACGCGGATGCAGTTTTCGATACCGTCCGCTGCCAGATAATGTTCATTGAAGATCGCAGAAGATTCACCGCCGGTGGATGCCCAGCCGATACCGATCATGCCGGCTTCGGTGGATTCGGCGGGATCGTCGATATGCTTCATCACGTCGATCAGCTGGAAATATACGTCTCTGACAGAGAGTACATAGTCCACTGCGTTCTTGTCGCCGGCAAATCCGTTCTTTACGTAACTTACCTTACCGGGACAGGGAGAGATGAAGAATACGCCGATCTGTTCGGGGGAAAGCTCGGGATGTTCTTCCATGGCTTCCTTTCTGGCGATCCCGGCGGCCACTTCAATCGGCGGCAGCAGGGGAATGATGTTCTCGCACAGGAAGGGGTAGTTCATGCTGATCATCCGGGAAATCACGGGACAGGCAGAGCTGATTACGGGCTTGGGAATATCATCCCGTTTCAGATAGATTCTGGTATAGGCTGACACCAGTTCCGCAGCTCTTGCCACTTCAAACACCTTGTCAAACCCCATTTTGTAAAGCCCTTCGATAATAAAGCCGATATTGTCCATATTATCAAACTGGCCATACAGTGCAGGAGCGGGCAAGGCAATTTTGTAGGCAAACTGCTCCATTTTTTCCAGAGAGTCATGGGTCGCTTTCTTGGCTTTATGGGAGCACACCCGGATACATTCCCCGCAGTCGATACACCTTTCGGCATTGATGACCGCATGGCCGTCCCGGATCCGGATTGCCTCTGTGGGACAGCGTTTGAGGCAGGCTGTACATCCCTTGCACTTGCTCACATCCAGTGAAACTGAATGCTTGTATTCTTTCATGCTTCACCTCGTGTTTTCTGTTTTCTGAGGCGCAACATTTCCGATGGACGCATCTTGCAGAAGCATCCGGTAACTCTGTCCCGCAGCCTTTACTGCTGCAGAAACAAATGCTTTATCAGATGTTGACACGCATGGTGATGGTAGTACCTACGCCGACTTCCGTATCAATACGCATATCGTCGGTGTATTTCTTCATGTTGGGAAGACCCATGCCGGCACCGAAGCCGAGGGCACGGATATTGTCTCTGGCAGTGGAATATCCTTCCTGCATGGCCAGATCGATATCGGGGATCCCGGGGCCTTTGTCAGCCAGAACGATTTCTATGTACTCATCGCCCACTGTCACATCGGCAGTACCGCCGTTGGCGTGGATGACCATATTGATCTCGCCTTCATACATAGCGATCGAAACACGGCGCATTACATCCGGAGGGAATCCCAGCTGGCGCAGTTTCTTCTTCACCATAACAGATGCTTCTCCAGCAGAGGAAAAGTTTTCGCCATCTACGTCAAAATGAAATTTCACGGGTTCGTGCATACCGTCTCCTCCTTATTGTCCGGTCAGGCCGTTGGAATACAAAATTCCGCAGGCCTCATAGGCCCGTCTGGCGGAGCGCATCACTACGATCCCGCATTCTTCTGCCAGGATCCGCATTTCCTCGGTGGGAATCTTGCTGCGCACGAATACGATACAGAGAATATCCATCATGGCGGCGGTGCGGATGACCTGTGCGTTAACCAGACCTGTGACCAGCACGCCCTGGTCTTTCACGTAAGCCAGTACGTCGCTCATCATATCGCTGCAGCATGCGGAGTCTACTTCCCCGTCCAGGAATTCTTCTCCGCAGAGCAGTTCTGCCTGCAAAAGGTCTTGAATTTCTTTGATTTTCATAAGCTTGTTATATCCTTCTCCGGGGAATTCCCGGTAAAAACGTGAGCTTTATCGGATATGTAGGGTGGGAGCCGGGGGAATTTTCGAAAACTTACTGATCCTGATACTTCTTCAGGATTTCGGGCAGCTGGCTGGGTTCCAGACGGCCGTATACATCTTCACCGATGGTCAGAACGGGAGCCAGACCGCAGGCGCCGATGCAGCGGGTTGCGTCCAGAGAGAACTTCAGGTCGGAGGTGATGCCGCCGCCCTTGATACCCAGCAGTTCTTCCAGCTTTTCCATCAGGATACCGGAGCCCTTAACGTAGCAGGCGGTACCGAGACATACAGACACCGGGTAGGTACCCTTGGGGCTCAGCAGGAACTGGGAGTAGAAGGTAACTACGCCGAATACTTCAGAGTAGGGAACGCCAAGACCCTGTGCGATAGCCTTCTGAACTTCTTCCGGCAGATAGCCGTAGATGTCCTGTGCCTTCTGCAGAACGGGCATCAGAGCGCCGGCCTGTCCCTTGTAATCTGCGATCAGTCTGTCCAGAGCGATCTTCTGCTCTGTGGTACCCTTGAAGGGCAGAGTGGTCATAGACTTTTTCATAACTTTGGATTCCTCCTGTATATTGTATTACTTTTTAGCAACAAACGCTTCCACGCTGTCTGCAACGCCATCCATATAATCGTTTTCCATCAGCTCGATGATTCCCTTGTCACAGAGAGCCGCCAGCTTGGGATCGATGGGCAGTCTGCCGAGGAAGGGAATTTCACATTCTTCAGCCACAGCTTCTGCCTTGGAGTTGCCGAACACGTAGATTTCCTTGCCGCAGTCGGGGCATACGGCATAGGACATATTTTCCACCAGGCCGATTACCGGAATGTTCATCATGGCGGCCATGTTCACAGCCTTCTTGACGATCATGGAAACCAGATCCTGAGGAGTGGTTACGATGATGATGCCGTCCAGCGGAACGGACTGGAATACGGTCAGCGGTACGTCGCCGGTTCCCGGAGGCATATCGATGAACAGAAATTCCGTGTCATCCCAGACCACATCGGTCCAGAACTGCTTGACGGTGCCGGCGATCACGGGACCTCTCCAGACTACCGGACGGGTTTCTTCTTCCAGCAGCAGGTTTACAGAGATCATCTTGATACCTGTCTTGGTTTCCAGCGGCAGCAGACCGTCGCCGGTGGACAGGATATCACCCTTTGCGCCGAATGCCTTGGGAATGGAGGGGCCGGTAATATCGGCGTCCAGAATCCCTACGGTGTGTTCTCTGCGGCGCATGGTGGTAGCCAGCATGGAAGTAACGATGGATTTGCCCACGCCGCCCTTACCGGACACAATACCGATCACGTGACCGATTTTGGAGTCCTTATGGGGCTCTTCGTACGTGGGAGCCTGACTGCGGGACGAACAGTTCGCACTGCACGTGGAACAGTCATGGGTACAGTTGGTGTTTTCTTCAGCCATACTTTTAAGATTCCTTTCTATACAATACAGCTTTCATGCATTCCCTACTATTATACTCCAATCTCCCGAAAATTACAAGAGATATTTCGATATTCCCCCGTTGAATTTCTGTTTTTAGAGGAAATTTGTTTCTGTTTTTCCCATTTTTCCCAAAACCGGACAAAGCAAAAAGAGAACCTTTTCAGGCTCTCTTCTGACTGTATGAAAACATACTTTACCATGCAGATCAGGACGGCACTTCGCCGGCGTCTTCTTTCGGTTCTTCGCCGCTTTCTCCGGTGTCTGTTTCTTCCGGAATGGTTATCTTTTGCTTCTTTTTCCGCTTTTTTCTTCTGCCCGACAGAGCACCTTTCATCAGTTCCCATACACCCATCAGAACCACAGGCGGCACAAACGCAAAGAAATATGTATACCACAGCGCAGGACAGGCCACAAGCGACCAGACAGCACACAGAGCGGCCAACAGAGCATACAGCACATAGGCTACATGGAAACGGCATCGGAAAAAGGACTCTCTGTGTCCTATCGAACCGGACAGACAAAGCTGCGAAAGCAGAATCGATGCGGTCAGAGTACCTGCATACGGAGTATCCAGAAGCATACAAACCACCGGCAGTACCCCCTCAAGCAGACCCCAGAGCAGACCCATACCGACTGTTGCAATAATGACATTCTTTTCACGCGGCAGGCCCATCTGTCTGCCGGGAATCGTCAGAACTTCTTCCGGAACTCTGATAAACGCCATTACCAGAACCGCTGCAAAATCCATGACCAGTCCGATCCCCACCAATGCCGCTGCCGATGGCATGGAAAAACCAAAGATTACCGCAAAGAGCAGCAATACCATACGGGAGATCTGAGATGCACTCAGATACACCGCAGCACACCACATATGATACAGGGCTCTGCGGGACTGACACATGGCTTCTGCTGCCTCCGTCAGACCACCGCAGCCTCCGCCGGGATAAACAATCACGTCTGCTTTGGCCTTCAGCGGCTGGGGCAGCGGTCTTGTATCCGAATCTCCTACAGCTACAGCCACATCTCCCAGCGTCAGCATCCGTGCATCCAGCACATTCCGTACCAGCACTGCTGTCCGTCTGGCTTTTCTGGTTTTATCCGTCCAGGAAGACAGCAGTGCCTGCAGACGGAGAAAACGTGTCTGGGAATGGCTTACATTCCGGGAAAGCGCAGCCGTCTGAACCGGCGGCATTTCCACAAGGGCAGTTCCCTGTTCCGGTACTGTACCGCCGGAAGTCTGGGTCAGCACAGCTGTACTGTCATCAAAAAGGCCGATTTCCCTGCCGTAATACAGATCTCTCTGCGGATCTTCCGACAGCAGAATCAGGGAAACACCGGCTGCCTTCAGCTGTGCAGCAGCATCTCTCACCCCATCGGCAGGCGGCTCTGAAATGGCGCAGAAGCCGATAAAAGTCATGGCCGACTGAAGCAGGGAAAGCCGGTTCAGTGTAGTATAGGGAGAGCGGCGTCTGGCACAGGCAATGACCTTGGCGCCCATACCGGTGAAATGGGCCGCTTCCGTAAAAATCCGTTTTCGGGTTTCTTCATCCAGGGGTACCGTTCTGCCGCCCTGTTCCATGGACTGACAGCAGTGCATAACTCTGTCAATATCTCCGGAAACCACGGCATAAATATCCCCTTTTTCCTGAATCAGCACCGTATCCAGCCCGCCGGCAATGCCCATCTGCCCATCCACCCGATCCAGATCGGTGAAGGAAAAATCAACAGGTCTTTCCGTGAGCTTTGTCAGTTCGTCCGCCGCCCGGTGCAGCATGGTAAATTTTTCCGGCATGGCTGTAACAGCACCCCCGGACAGGGAAGTATGCAGTTTCTGTCCGCCTACCGTTGCCAGAGACAGCCGCAGCAGATCCCGCAGCAGGTTTTCTTCTTTCTGATCGGCACCGAACCGGGAAAAATCGTGGATCTTCCCATCGGCAAACCAGCTGTGCAGTCCCATTTCCCCGGATTTGAGGAGACGGATATCCGACAGCACCAGCCGCTTCAGCCCGGCAATCCGGGCAATGGAAGCAGAATCGTTGATCACAGCCGCTTTCCGTTGTTTCTCATTCTTTTTTCCGTTTTTTCTCCGGCCGGTATCCTGCATAGCCACCGCGATGATAATGTACGCAATAGTGGTCAGATATTCACTCATGGATGCCACGGCCAGCGCCATGGAGGTCAGGAAGGTATTGGTAAACCCATGTCCCAGAAACAGTGCCAGCGCCGTGATCACCAGCACACAGGCCAGCATGATCAGGGAACTTGTCCGGCACCAGCCGTTCAGACGGTCTTCAAAGGGCAGTTTTTCTCCGGCAGGCACCCGGATTCCCCCCTGTTTACGCACAATCAGGGTATCTGCGCCTGCAGAAGTAACCACCATTCTGGCCTGTCCCCAAAGCACCGTGGAACCGGCATACAGCAGATTGGAACGGTATTCCACCGGAATGGCGCTGCCCTTTTCCCGGGTCCGGATTACGGTTTCAAATTTCTGTACCGTATCTCTGTTGGCTGTAATCCCTCTCTCGGACACCGCCATTTCATCCCCGGCCACAATCCGCCCGTCCGCAGGCACCATGCCGCCTCCTTCGAGAAACACAATGTCCCCCACCACCAGCGCTTCCGCTGACAGCAGAACCATCTGTCCGTCCCTGAGTACCGAGCAGGTAGGGATCCCTTCCGATGCGTTGTCTTCCAGAATCCGTTTCGCCTTACAGTAGGCCGCCGTCCGCAGCACTGCCCCCAGGATCAGAATACCCACAATGGCCAGCGCCATCCGGCTTTCTTCAAATACAGCAGCGAAGACAGCCGTGATCACCAGCAGCAGGGTCGCCAGATCCGACAGGCAGGCAATCATGGTTTCCTTCACAGAGGTACGGCGTATGTACCAGATCCGGTTAGTACCTTCCTTCCTTCTGCGGCGGGTCGCTTCTGCGGAGGAAAGCCCGGTGTACATATCCGTTTTCAGTTCCGAGAGGACATCGGATACCTCCCGCAGATGCCAGTCATTTCTTTCCATATGTCCTTACAGCGACACCAGCGTAATTCCGTCCGCGCCTGCGTCAACGGAAATAGCGGATACCGCACCCTTTTTCGCAATGATTTCCCCGGCGATGGGGTCTTCGATTTCCTTCTGGATCAGGCGGCGCATATTTCTTGCACCATAGGTTTCCGAATAGGACTTTTCTGCCACCCAGTTGTATGCGCCTTCATGGAATACCACGGAGATCCCCTTCTTTGCCAGCTGTTTTGCCAGATCTCCCAGCATAATCCGGGCGATATGGGTAAAGTCTTCTTTGGTCAGGTGGCGGAAGGTGATGATTTCATCCACCCGGTTGAGGAATTCGGGGCGCAGGAAGTCATTCAGCGCCTTTGTTGTCCGGTCTTCCACAGCCGCCTGTGCACTCATGGTGAAACCTGCCGTCCGGCTGCCCGTGGAGGAACCGGCGTTGGTGGTCATGACAATCACTGTATTGGAGAAATCCACCTGCTTTCCGTGGGAGTCGGTAATAATTCCGTCATCCAGAATCTGCAGGAGGATGTTCATCACGTCCGGATGCGCTTTTTCAATCTCGTCAAACAGCACCACAGAGTAAGGCCGGCGGCGGATTCTTTCCGTCAGCTGTCCCGCATCGTCATAGCCCACATAGCCGGGCGCAGAACCAATGATCCGGGAAACGGAATATTTTTCCATAAACTCGCTCATATCCACCCGGATCAGAGCATCGGGTGTGGAGAACAGGTCTTCCGCCAGCACCTTGACAAGTTCCGTCTTCCCCACACCGGTGGGGCCGGCGAAAATAAAAGACACGGGCTTGCGCTTGCAGGAAACGCCTGCACGGCTTCTCCGGATGGCACGGGACACAGCGTTCACCGCTTCGTCCTGGCCGATGATCCGCTTTTTCAGCCGCAGCTCCAGTTCTGCCAGCCGGGTATATTCGCTTTCCGTAATGGTGGAAGCGGGCACACCTGTCCAGATCTCGATCACATCCGCCAGATCCGCCTCGGTCATCCGGATGGCTTCGCACTGGGGTTCCAGTTCGCCCAGCCGTTCGTCAATCCGGAATTCTTCCGCTTT
The DNA here is from genome assembly GCA_015064285.1 of Oscillospiraceae bacterium. Classification (GTDB taxonomy): domain Bacteria; phylum Bacillota; class Clostridia; order Oscillospirales; family CAG-272; genus UMGS1696. Next base: position 10,282 of record SVSN01000025.1, read on the forward strand.
CAGATCCGCCAGTGCCTTATAGTGGGCTTCCATGGCTTCACTGTCATCGGTCTTCACTTCTGCAGCTTCCAGTTCTCCCCGCTTCTTTTCCACAAATGTTTTCCGGTCACGGAGCATATGCCGTTCCGTCAGAGCAGCGGAGTGGACGGAGATGTGGGAAGCTGCCTCGTCGATCAGGTCAATGGCCTTGTCGGGCAGATACCGGTCGGTGATGTACCGTTCGCTGAGGGTGGCTGCCGATTCCAGCACCGCTTCCGGGATTTTGATATTGTGATAGGATTCGTAATATTCCTTGATGCCCTTCAGGATTTCCACCGTATCGGCGATGGAGGGCTCGTTCACCGTCACAGGCTGGAAACGCCGTTCCAGAGCGGAATCCTTTTCGATATACTTCCGGTATTCGGTCATAGTGGTGGCACCGATTACCTGAATTTCCCCTCTGGACAGCGCGGGCTTTAAGATATTGGCGGCGTTCATACTGCCTTCCGCATCGCCCACACCCACCAGATTGTGTACTTCATCGATCACCAGGATCACGTTGCCCTGGGATTTCACATCGTTCAGAAGCCCCAGCACCCGGGATTCAAACTGTCCTCTGAACTGGGTTCCGGCCACAAGAGCGGTCAGATCCACCAGATGAATGGCGCAGTTTTTCAGCCGGTAGGGCACCTCTCCCCCGGCAATCCGCAGCGCCAGCGCTTCCGCAATGGCGGTTTTGCCCACGCCGGGTTCCCCGATCAGGCAGGGATTGTTCTTCTGACGGCGGCACAGGATCTGGACAACTCTTTCCAGCTCTCTTTCTCTGCCGACCACTCTGTCGATTTCGCCCTTCAGAGCCTTTTCCGTCAGGTTGGTGGTGTATTGTTTCAGGAACTTGGGTTCCTTGTCTTCTTCTTTTTCAGCCTTCTTCCGGCGGGGTTCTTTCTTTTCACCGCTGTTCTGGGCACCCTGATTCATGAGTTTTTCAAAATTCAGGAAAGGGGTTCTGGTCTGGGGTTCCTCACCGGAGGGGGAGACTTCACCGCCCATGGCTTCCATGAACGCATCCATTTCCCCGTTGAGCCGTTCGATGGCTTCATCGTCAAGGCCCGTCTGAGCAATTACATCATCGATAGGCTTGATTCCCAGTTCCTTGGCGCACTTCAGGCAGAGCCCTTCCGATTTGGTTTCGCCGTTTTCCAGCTTGGTCAAAAAGATTACCGCCACCCGTTTGTGGCATCTGGCACACATGGTCATATCCGTTTTCTCTCCATATCCTCCCGCAGAGGGGCAAATTCAATTCCAGTATCAAAAAGCCGGAGCATCAGCCCTGCAGCACTGCCATGATACTGTGCAAAATATTATGTTCCAGCAAAAATTTACAGATCACTGTGTTTTCCGCCACCGACGGGCCAAACAGCGCAGAATCAATAGGGCCCATGGCCGTCATCAGCGTACTGCCCACCACGGCGATCACATACGCAAAGAATACCGCTTCCACCATTCCGAACACCAGTCCCGCAAAATGGTTGGCACCGGACAGCACCGGCAGCTGGAAGATCAGGTCAAACAGCCAGGCTGCCAGAGAAAGAGCGACATACACCCCCAGAAACAACAGCGCAAAGGAAACCACAGACGCCACAAAAGAAGCACAGGGATCCGCAATCTGGGCGGAATAATCGTAGATTACCGCCTCATCCGCCTGGGTAACATCGGCAATCTTTGCAGTAAAGCCGGGAATATCGATCCCATAACGATCCAGAATAGCCGTATAGGCTTCCGGCAGATCGGCAGCTACTTTGGACAGATCGTAGGTATGGGTGTCCAGATTCAGCGCCAGGGAACGAAGCGTCTGGGCAATCCCTTCGGCGATCTGTCTGATGATATAATTTTCCTTGATGGTATCCCGGATCACCGGCGTATAGGCCCAGGCAGCAAGCAGGGAAACAACCCCTTTCACCAACCCGATGACAGATCGGATAAAGCCATACCGGATCCCGGAAATCACGCACCAGAGGGCGCAGACGATGATCAGTCCGTCCAGTACCAAACTCATGTCATTCCTCCTGTATTTTCTTCTTTCTCCTCTGTATCCGCGAACACAGCGGGATACATACAGTCCTTGGTACAGATCATCACACCACCCGCAGCCTGCCGCAGTGTCAGTACATCATCATCCTCCAGCAGGCAGGCGGCCAGAATCCCGTCTTCATCCATAGACAGCACTGTCCCGGCTGTCAGTACGGCACAGAGAGGATCGCCCTCCTCATTCCGTGTGAGGCAGACCTGCTTCATCCGTTCGCGGTACATCTGGGACAGCAGTTCCTCACCGGAAGCATTCAGTACCAGCACACGGTTTTCACTGCCCAGTGCGTTTTCCGCACCGATCAGTGCCACATAGCCATTCCGCATATCCGCGCCCACCAGGGTCATCCCGGTCAGGGCATACCGCCGCAGCTGGTTTCCGTCCCGGTCAAAGAACAGTACCGCACCATCGCAGAGGACACTGAACGAACCGTCCGGATGGAAGGCGGCATCCAGCGGCATAAGCCCTCCGAAGGTCACAGTCATCAGCGGTTCCCCCTCGCCGGCGGCACAGAGAGAAACTTCACAGCCGAAGTCCGTCTGCCCAGGTACGGCGGATACAATCACAAGCCGTTCCCCGTCATGCCGGACAGCCGCATCCATCACATAATGGTCTTTATAGATGGACATGGTCTGGTTCAGAGCTTCGTTATACAGTTCCACTACATACTTGGTCTCATTGGAACGGGTTACCAGTACAAAAGCACCGCAGTCACTCATGTCCGCGCTGAGAATCTTGAAATCCGTTTCCCGGCGGATCACTCTGGTGAGGGTATTGTATACTGCATATGTCTTCCCGCCCAGGTCATAGGTCAGAACATATTTGTCCGATACCGCCAGACAGGGAGTGGTATAGTTCAGTGTATCTTCCGCGAGAACAATTCCGGCAGAATCATATATCGTCAGAATATCACTGCCCGCCACTGCCATACCGGTTTTGTACGGTGCAAACTTCATGGATTCGTGTCGGGGATAGTATACGGCAGATATCATCTCTCCGCTGCCGTCCATGGTCAGGTCAAAGTCTCTTGCCAGATAGGTCAGGTTTTCATACGTAATATATTCGCTGCCAACCGCCAGTACAACCATACAGAACAGCGCCAGAACAACCCCGGTCACCACAGCAGCCGTCCGGTACAGCAGTGCCACCCTGGCATAATACCGGTTTGTCTGGGGCCGGATCCCGGAAGATACCCGCAGATCTGTCCCGCCTTTTGCTCTTGCCATACCGGAATGCTCCTTTCCTCAGTTTATTATCATTCACACAGCCAGCGTATGCCATATTCCGCCGGGTATTCCACCGATTCCAGATACAGGCCGCAGGCAGGGGCGGTTTTTCCGGCCAGCGCACGGTCTTCGCCTGCCAGGATCTCCCGCATTTTACCTGCCGGTGTTCCTCTGGTACCGAATTCCCACAGGGTACCGGTGATGATTCTTACCATGTTATACAGAAATCCGTCCGCCGATACCCGCAGACCGATCATACCTTCGTCCAGCCGTTCCACACGCAGGCCGGTGATGGTACGGGTAGGATCGGTTATTTTTGAACCGGCAGCCATAAAGGAGGCAAAATTATGCTTTCCCGTCAGATACTGCCCCGCCTCGTGCATCCGGGCAATCTGCCCTGCCGTCAGGGGCACATAGGTTTCCCAGACCCGGTCGGCATAAAACGGATCATGCCAGGGTCGGTCGGAGAAGCGGTACAGATAGGTTTTGCCCGTCACGCTGTACCGGGGATGAAAATCGTCCGGTACCACACAGGCGCCGGTGATGGAAATATCCTCCGGCAGATATCGTCTGGCCGCACGGTGGATCTTCTCCGGCGGCACAGTGATCACCGCATTTTCCGTTTTTTCTCTCGGTTCCACGGCGGCACAGAATCCATGGGCATGAACCCCCGCATCCGTCCGGGAACAGCCGGTAACGCTGCAGGGCATTCCCACCGTCCGGGACAGGGCTTCGGTCAGCACCTCCTGAATGGAGACACCGTTCTGCTGTTTCTGAAAACCACAGTAGTTTTTGCCGTTATAGGCGATCCGCAGAAGCAGTTTCATCCTTTCCCCTTCTTCCCGTGCCGGCGTGCGCTTTCTGCCGCCATTCGTTCTTCTTCAATCTTTTTCTGCAGTTCTTTTTTGGCTTTGTTCAGCTCCATAACGGACAGAACCGCGTTGCCCGCCAGTGCCGCAATACAGGTATAGGCAAAGAAACAGGCCGCTGTCATATTGGGCTCCTTCGGCACATACAGGGTGATTCCCAGCCCGATCAGGCAGATCACCGCCAGCACCACGCAGGTTATCCGGCATTTAAGCATGATGATCCTCCGAAAGAGAAATTCCGTAGAGCCGGGTGGGGCAGCCGTCGTCTCCATTCACCATGGTCAGAAACCGCCAGCCGTACCGTTCGTAAAAGGATGTATGATCCGTCACCAGATAGAGCATGGAATACCCCATCCGTCCGGCTTCCTGTGCGGCTTCGGCCAGCAGTTCTCCCGCAATCCCCCGGCAGCGATACGCTTCATCCACCCACAGGGCACACAGATTGGGCGTCAGGTCAGGCCGGTCGTGAAAATCGTTGGCAATGATCCCGCAGCCGCCTGCAATTCCCTCTTCTGCAAGAACAATGTACCACTTGGGAATCCTGCCCGGGACGGCCAGTCCTTCCCGCATACTGTCCAGATAGGCCGCCGTCGGAATATGCCACCGGTCAGAAAACCAGGCTGCAGCCGCTTCCAGCAGATCAGGCCTGTCATTTATGGATACAATTCCGCACATATCCGTTACATTGCCAGCCCGATTCCGGGCAGCAGAATATTGAGCATCACCACGGCAGCACCCAGCAGCACCACCACGCCGATGGCGGCAAAATCCGTCCACCGGTAATGGAGCACATTCATCCGGGTACGGCCCGCACCGCCGGTATAGCAGCGGCATTCCATAGCGGTTGCCAGTTCGTCCGCCCGGCGGAAAGCCGACACAAACAGAGGCACCAGAATGGGAATCAGTGCTTTGGCACGGCTGAACAGACTGCCTTCCGTAAAGTCTGCCCCTCTGGCTTTCTGGGCATTCATGATTTTCTCCGTTTCCTCAATCAGAGTGGGGATAAACCGGAGCGCAATGGACATCATCATGGCGAACTCATGCACCGGCACGTGGATTCTGTTCAGCGGTGCCAGCAGCTGTTCGATGCCGTCCGTCAGGGCAATGGGGGTGGTGGTATAGGTCAGGAACATACTGGTGCAGATCAGCAGAAGCATAATCCGCAGTACAATCAGCACCGCATTGACGATCCCTTCCAGATACACTTCCACAGGTCCCAGCGCAAAGAGAAGGGTTTCCCCCTGCATCCAGAAGATGTTGATTACCGCCGTAAAGATGATAATAAAGGTCAGCGCTTTCATACTGCCCAGTACAATCCGGGGTGAGATACCGGAGATTCCCACAAGAGCAGCGGAAAAGAGCAGCAGCAGCCCGAAAGAAGCCATGCTTTCCGCCAGGAAGATCACCACAATATACAGCACCGCCAGAATGATTTTCGCCCGGGGATCCAGTCTGTGGAGAAGCGAATCTCCCTCACAGTACTGACCAAATGCAATATCAGATTTCATATTCTGTAATTTAATTCTTATTTCTCAATTCTTATTTCTCAATTTGTCATACGCCCATTCCACGGTATACACATCCCGTCCGATGTCTACACCGTACTGCCGGAGCATATAGGCCACACGGGTGATCTGGGGCACATCCAGCCCCACCGCAATCAGTTCGTCCGCCCGGGAGAACACATCGGCACAGGGAGCATGCATCAGGATTTTTCCGGTTGCCATCACCACCAGATCGTCGCAGTACATGGCCATGTCTTCCATGCTGTGGCTGACAATGATCACATTGGTACCGGATTCTCTGGCGAATTTCTTCACACCACCCAGAATTTCCCGTCTTCCTCCCGGATCCAGTCCCGCCGCCGGTTCGTCCAGAATCAGAATCTGGGGCGACATGGCGATAACACCCGCCAGAGCCGCACGCCGTTTCTGTCCTCCGGACAGTTCAAAGGGAGATTTTACAAGCAGAGCCGGATCCAGCCCCGCAAAGGCGGCACCGCGCACCACTCTGTCGTGTACTTCTTCCTCAGACAGTCCCATATTCCGGGGACCGTAGGCAATATCTTCTTCCACTGTTTCCGCAAACAGCTGGTATTCGGGATACTGCATCACCAGTCCCGCCTTGAAGCGCACCTGCCGGATCTTTTTCGGTTCACTCCAGATGTCGGTACCATCAATGAGCACCTGCCCTTCCGTGGGCTTCAGCAGTGCATTGATCAGCTGCATCATGGTGGATTTGCCGCTGCCGGTGTGGCCGATGAGTCCGGTGATTCCCTCGCCCGTCAGGGTCAGGTTCACGTTGTCCAGCGCTTTTGATTCATAGGGCGTCCCCTTATTATAAATGTAAGAGACATTTCTCAGCTCCACCGTTGCCATCAGCTGCGCCCCCTTTCCAGTGCTTTCGCAATGATTTTCGCACAGATTTCGGGATCAAACACATCCAGCGGCACGTCATAGCCGTCTTTTTTCAGTTTATACAGAATTTCGGTGGTCTGGGGTACATCCAGTCCCACTTCCCACAGAGGTTCCGGACGGCTGAAAACCTCGCCCGGTGTACCGTCATCCAGAATACTGCCTTCGTTCATGACAATGATCCGGTCAGCCATGGCAGCTTCGTTCATGTAGTGGGTGATCATCAGTACAGTGATCCCGTCTTCCCGGTTCAGCCGCAGGATGGTGTCCATGACTTCCTTCCGGCCCAGGGGATCCAGCATGGCGGTGCTTTCATCAAAAATGATGATCTTCCGCTTCATGGCAATGGTACCGGCAATGGCCACCCGCTGCTTCTGTCCCCCGGACAGCTTATGGGGTGCATGGCGGGCATATTTGGTCATACCCACAATCTCCAGTGCTTCGTCCACCCGGCGGCGGATTTCGGCAGAAGGAATCCCCAGATTTTCGCAGCCGAAAGCCACATCCTCTTCCACCACGGTGGCAACAATCTGGTTGTCGGGATTCTGGAAGACCATACCGATCTCCCGTCTTGCCTGCATGACATCCTGCTCGGTCACATTCTCCGCAGACATATTCTTCCCGTTCAGGAAAATCTGCCCGCCGGTGGGTGCGTAAATCATGCACAGCAGCTTGGCCAGTGTAGACTTACCGCTGCCGTTATGACCGAGAATGGCGGTAAAAGAGCCTTCTTCAATGGCAAACGACACGTCCCGCACAGCTTTCACTGCCGGCGTATCCTCATCCCCCGGATATTCATAGGTGAGATTTCTTGCTTCCAAAACGATATTTTTCACGATTACGCAGTCCTTTCGCAACCCCGGTACAGAACACTTCCCGGAATCCGATTTCGCAATATAATTCTGAATTCTCAATTCTTAATCATTCCACGTCCCGCCACCAGCGAACGGAGGCACCTGCCGGAAGGGCAAGACCGCTGTTTGTCACGGGAATGCCCAGTTCGCCCGCTTCCGACTGCCCGTTCAGGTGCTTCGGCAGAGCAAGGGACAGCAGATACTGCATAGTGGATGGGGACAGGCCGGTAGTGTAGGAGTTGATCAGGAAAAACAGCGGATCGTCTGAGAGCACCTGTGCTGTCAGGTTTATCAGATCGGCGGCGCAGTCTTCCAGCTTCCACACTTCGCCGCCCGGGCCTCTGCCGTAGGAAGGGGGATCCATGATGATCCCGTCGTATTTGTTTCCGCGTCGGATTTCCCGTTCCACAAACTTGCGGCAGTCATCCACAATATAGCGGCAGGGTGCGTCTTCTCTCCCGGAGAGCTTCATGTTTTCCTTGGCGGCATTGGTCATACCCTTGGAGGCATCCACATGGCACACGGAAGCCCCGGCCACGGAAGCGGCAACGGTGGCACCTCCTGTATAGGCGAACAGGTTCAGAACCTTGATTTCTCTCCCCCCGGCAACAGCGCGGCGGATCAGATCCCCGGTCCAGTCCCAGTTGGCGGCCTGTTCGGGGAAAAGGCCGGTATGCTTGAACCCCATAGGGCGGAGCTTGAAGGTAAAGTCCCCGTAATTCACGCACCATTCCTCGGGCATTTTATTGACAACCCAGGAGCCGCCTCCGCCTACTCTGCGGTATACCCCATGGGCCTTCTTCCAGCGGGGATCCTTCTTTTCCCCTTTCCAGATGATCTGGGGATCGGGGCGGATCAGAATATAGTCCCCCCACCGTTCCAGCCGCTCGCCGTCCTGGGCGTCGATCAGTTCGTAATCCTGCCATTTATCTGCTTTCCACATACTCTCAAAATACTCCTGTATTTTCAAAACTCAAAACCGGCCGCACGCAGTAATTCTTACGTCAATGATGATTAACTGAACTGTTCGCAAAAGGGGAACGCGGCTTTTTTGAAAAAAAGCCTGGCAAAAAACTTTTATATGGGTTTCGGATGGATATAGTGACTGCAATTCCATTTGCACAGTAATATGTGTTCTCCAAGACCCAAGAAATAGTAGAGCGAGCTCCCAGGGGCCGGCAACCCTGGTCGCCACAGGTCGTTTCTGATTGCGTAATATAGTTAATCATCGTTTACTTACTTCTTATTTAATATTGAATCTTCCCACGCATGGTGGTAGGATGGTTGTACAGTTCCGCCAGTGCCGAGGTACCTGAGTGGGCGTGACACAGGGCGGCTGCCAGCGCATCGGCGGTGTCGTCCGGTTTCGGAGGCTTTTCCAGCTTCAGAAGCATGGTCACCATGGTAATCACCTGTTTTTTGTCCGCTCTGCCGTAGCCTACCACTGCCGATTTGATCTGCAGGGGGGTGTATTCGTAGATGGGAATACCCGCAATGGTGGCGGCAAGGAGCAGGACACCTCTGGCTTCCGCTACGATGATCCCGGTTTTCTGGTTGGTGTTGAAGAACAACTCTTCAATGGACACTGCATCCGGTTTGTATACGGAGATGATCTGCTGCATCTGCCGGAACACTTCCGCGATCCGTTCTTCCGTCTTCATCTCCGGGCCTGTGGTGATGGCACCGTAATCCACCGGCTTTGCTTTCATCCTGTCATAATCGATCACGCCCCAGCCCACAATGGCAATACCCGGGTCGATGCCGAGGATCCGCATGGAAACACTCTCCCTTATATATCATCTTATCATAATATTATACCATAGATTACACCGCTTGTCAAAATCTATTTCCCGGGATTTTTGTTGGGATTTCGTAAATTTTCTGCTGTTTTTGATGCAATATCCCCATCCCTGTAAAAAAGACCCGCCGGATGGTTTCCGACAGGTCTTCTCATGACAGATTATTTCGTATCCGGAACCGGATTCACCGCACCCGGAACCGGGCCAGTGCTTTTGTCAGAATCGGCACACCGATTACGGTTTCGATGATTTCCGGAACCATGTAGCCGCCGTTGTAGATCAGCGAGAACAGCCATGCGCCGTAGCGGTGTACGATATGACCCGGATCATCGGCATACCATTCCAGATCCAGCGCATACCAGATTACAGCCCCGGACACCAGATGGCAGGCAAACCGGAGCAGCACCACGGTCACGGTACCCACAATAGCACCGATCCACAGGTTTTTGCGGTCGTCCCTGGTGTAGGGAATTTTCACAGCATAGCCGGCCAGTCCCAGTACTGTGAAAGCGAAGATATAATCAAAGAAAATGCACAGCACCCTGCCCCCGGCGGACGGCACCCACGCAATGTTGTTCAGCCCCAGAATCAGCTGGAGGACAGAGTAAACAAACGCTGCCGGCAGGCCCACTTTCACACCCCTGCGCAGGGACAGAATGATAATGGGCGCCATGGAAAGCAGCGTAACGGAGCCTCCGAAAGGCGCTTCGTAAATTTTGATAAAGCTCAGTGCTGTACCGAGCGCAATCATCATGGCAGATTCTACCAGAAGAATAATTTTCTGTAAACGGGTCATCATAAAACCTCTTTCCGATGAAATGAATTTCCGGCTTCTGCGTTCTGCAGCATGCCTCTGCCGGAGTTTTGGTTGACAAACCGCTTCTTTTTCGTCAGACAAAAGGAAAAGGCCTTCATTCCCTGTCGTTGACGGAAAAGAAAGCCTGATATTCATCGGATGGTGATCAGTTACCCGACAAACATACTCCCTACGCCGGCATTATCCGGATCAGGTTGAAGGGTTCGGCATTTCCGTCTCAGCCATACGGCACCCCTGGTTTGTTCGTTTTCAGTATAGCACAGCTGTGCGTCTTTGTCAAGAGATAATCCCGGAAGAATTCCGCGATTCTCCCGTATTTCTTACCTCTCAGCCCTTATTTCTTACTTTACCCTGTGCAGCATCCGGCAGCTGATCCAGACAATAGCCACCGCCGGAATGGCAAGCCACATAAGCTGCCAGACCTGATAGCTCCGCAGAATCCAGCACAGCATGAACAGTATGCCCACCACAAAAAAGCTGCACAGCCAGAAAGTCAGCTTCTTCATGCCCCACAGACCGTTGAAGATTACTGTCAGCAGTCCTGTTACAGGTACGGCAATGATCAGTGCCATTGTCAGATCTACCTGACAGAAACGGCCAATCAGATACACCAGCGCCGCCAGCATCCACACGCCGATCACGGCAATGGCCGCCACGGCACCGTGGTTGATAACCGGCTGCGGTGTCTTTTCCGTCTGCTCCGGTGCATCATTTTCAGATACCGCAGAAGGTTCCTGCCCCGGCAGGGAAAGAAGTGTATCTGTGGTTATGCCGAAGGTATCCGCCATCCGCTTCAGGCAGAGCACATCCGGCAGCCCTTCCGCCCGCTCCCACTTGGATACGGTCTTATCGGAGTAGCCCAGTTTCTCCGCCAGTTCCGCCTGGGTCATACCGGCTCTTTTCCGGCAGGCGGTAATATTGGAAGCAAGGATCCGCACCAGATCCTGTTTTTCATCCATGTTTTTCTCTCCTTTTATTCCGATTATTCCGAAAACACTATCTCTCCGGGGGAGAATTCCCATTTTTTCTTCTCTCCCCACAGTAGAATCGTCGGTTTTCTCGTTCTGCAGGCCCGTTTTCACTCTATCGGCAGGAGAACCGCAACATTCCGGCGGTCTTCTCCGGGAAGAATTCAAAAAACCCGAAAGATAGAGTACGCTCAACGGATACGGGGTGGGCAAATTGGAAATAATCAGATATACTGATACCGTAAGATAATCATACCACAAAGCGCCAAAGAAAGCAAGGGATTCATATGAAGCAGATTTTTATTTTCGGAGATTCCATCGTAAAAGGGGTCACATACAGTACCGAAGCGGACAAATACAGACTGGTACCGGACCGGTACGCCACTCTGGCAAGCCGCGGATGGGAGATAAAAAACTGTGCACTGATGGGCGCCACCGTGGAAGAAGGCACAAAAATGCTCCAAAAAAAGCTGGTGGACACGTCGGAAGATACCACAGTGCTCCTGGAGTTCGGCGGCAACGACTGCGACTACCACTGGGCTGACATTTCCGCCGATCCCACTGCCGCACACCAGCCGAAGACCCCGCTGGAACATTTTACCCGCCTGTACGGTGAGCTGGTATCCTGCGCCAGAGAAAAGGGTGCATCGGTGTACATCTGCAATCTGGTACCGCTGGATTCGGACAAATACATGAACTGGATTTCCCGCGGACTGAACTACGATTCCATTCTCGGATGGCTGGGAGATTCTTCCATGCTGTACCGCTGGCACGAGTTCTACAGCCGCACCACGGAAAAGCTGGCAGAAAAGCTGGACTGCCCCCTGATTGACCTGCGCCAGCCCTTCCTGATGAGCCATCATTACCGGAATCTGCTTTCCGATGACGGTATCCATCCCACTGCGGAAGGCCACGCACTGATCGACCGTACGATAGCGGCGGCACTGGCGTGATTCATGTAAGATGTAAGAGGGCAGAAGTAAGAAATATACAGAAATACCGCCCCACAACCGGAGCGGTATTTTTTTATTCATTTCGTCTGCGGTACAGGTACACCCCGAATCCTGCGGCGGCCAGGCAGTAGACAAACAGCCATGGCAGCAGTGTCTCCGCGGAAGCACCTGCACCGAACAGCGGCAGAAAGCCAATATACGGAAGCAGGGGAAGCGTGAAGATCAGCGTAATGACAAACTCCGCTACACCGGCAGACAGCAGATCTCCCGCGCCAAGACCAAGAGAAGGGGCCGCCAACAGAAACAGCGTACAGGTCAGGGTGATAAAGACCAGAATCAGCAGAAAAATCAGCATATTTTCCCGCCTGCGGAACAGGTACATGCCAAGCGGCAGCAGAACCGCCCAGGCGATTCCGCCGATGGAAGCGTAGTACTGCACAATTCCGCAGGTGTGTTCCGGCCCCACATCACTGCATCCGCAGCCGATAAGAAACGGATGGCAAATGAAGAAAAATGCGTACAGCACCGCCAGCCACCACAGGACAAGCCTCAGCCCGGCTTTGCGTTCCGGGGTAAAAAAAGCCGTCATGTCAGGCTCCTTTCACCGACTCTGCGGACTTCGGCCGGGAAATCACGCCGGTACAGAAGCCATGCGGGCACCATTACAGCAAACTCCAGCACCAGCGCCATAAAGCAGGTCACTGCCTCCGGCGGCCCATAGGACAGCAGATTCCAGAACAACTCCACCGGCAGCAGCATGGGACTGGTACAGCCGACCAGCAGCAGAGGACTGAGAAACCAGCCGTTTTTCAGAAGAAAACCGATCCCGCCCCCCAGCAGCCCGATACTGCGGACAAAGCACAGTACCGCCAGCCCCTTCATCCAGCCGGAACGGCGGAAATGGCGCAGACCGCCTGCCATGACCACAAGCCACAGAGCTGTTACCGCTATGTACAGTCCTTCAGGTACTCTGTCGGGGTTGGAAACCACCAGCTGATCCAGTGCTTCCGCTGTAAAAAGCAGATGCACCACCCCCAGCAGGACATACGCAAATTTATACACACCATCAAAGGTAATCCGGATTTTTTCCGTCCGGGGATGGTACTTCTTTTCCAGAACACCCGAAAATCCCCACAACACCAGCGTCCAGCAAAGCACAAGCACCAGCCACCACCGCTCCGACAGTCCCCCGGAACCGCACAACCCGTGCACCGGGATCATCAGAATCCGGCCAAGGCTCCCCGGACTGTACCGGAAAGGCACACCGGACGAGCGGCGGATGGTTTCGATGAGCCACAGACCACTGCAGGCCAGCGTGGCACCGATATAGGTACCGAACACCCGCAGAATCTCCTTTTGCCGCCGGAACAGCCATATTCCCGCCGGAACCAGAAGCATCCAGCCAACAGCCCCCAGAATCTCCGGCAGATGCGCCGCATGGCAGTCTCCCATGGCCGTCAGATCCGGACACCCACAGCCGAAGAGCGTGGTATACAGCGATGCAAACAGTGCGTACAGCATCCCCAGCCCCCAGAGGATCACCAGAGTCTTTTCCTTCCGTTCCACAAAACCACCTCCTGTTGTCATTCTGTCCTCAGTATAGCATATATTTTCGTCAAGTGTAATGTATATTCTGTAAACAAAAATACGCCCGACAGATTTTTCGTCTGCCGGACGCATTTCTGACATACACCGCAGCTGCGGCTTACATCTTATTCTTACTTGACAAACATTTCACGGTAGCCGTCCGCACCTGCCACAAATACGGGTTTTACGTACATGGTGAATGTGAAGTCGGTTTCATCGAAGTGGTACTGCTTCAGCAGCTGCGGGCCGCAGGAGTTGGAACCGATGCCGCTCTGCTTGTAGTCGATGATAACGGTGGTTTCTCTGTTCGGTACCAGTTCGTAGTGGTGGGCAGTAGCGGTCAGCTGTTCGGGAGTGTAGTGGGAAGCGTTGAACATAAACCGTTTTTCTGCCGTGAACAGGAAGCCGTGACCGGCCACAGTGGTCACTCTTGCCCAGCCGCAGTCCACGTGAGAGCTGTTTTCCTGAGGACGCACATAGGGTTCATAGTTATCGGTAACGGTGGTGCCGAATTCACCCAGACGGGAAGCATGCCGCTTGTCCGCATAGGATTCCATGGGGCCGTATCCGAAGTACCGCATCTGTTCCGCACCTTCGGGCATGGTCAGCCGTACACCGAACCGGGGCCAGGACACATCCAGCGTCTTCTGCCAGTGCATATCGTAGGTCATCTGCAGGCCTTTTGCTTCGGTCACGGTGTAGGTAACCTTACCGCGCAGGATGGGCAGATGGGGCGCACAGCCCATGGAGAAGTCCGCTTCCACCACGGCGGAGGTACCGTCGCAGGAAACCAGTCTGCAGCCGTAGCACTTCACAGCGGCTCTGTCCAAACCGTTGGCGATCCAGGTGTGCTTCACGTTCCGGTCGTTGTCGGTGGGGGCACGCCAGATGGTGGGTTCGACGGGTTTTGTCACCAGCTCTTCCCCGTTGTCGCAGATGCTCTTTACAAGACCGGACACGGTGTCGATGGTGTATACGGTATCGCCGCAGGTAATGACAACGGCGTTCTTTTCTTCTCTGGTTTCCACCGTGTACAGCGGCGCGGGCTGGCAATAGGATACTTCCAGATTCTTACCGCAGTATTCTTCCTGATGGATGCCCAGTTCATAGCCGGCGGGTGCCCATGCTTTGTTTTCGTTGTAGCGGAGAGAGAAGTTGATGGTTACGATACCCTTATAGGCATCCAGTCCATCTGCCCCAAACAGGGTGTATTCCTTTTCTTCCTGGGGTGCGATATCCAGACCGGGGATTCTGCCGGAGAGAACGGTCTTGCCGTTGGCTTCAACCCACCAGAACAGGGACAAATCGCACATACAGGTGAAGAACCGTCTGTTTTTCAGCACATACTGACCGATCATCGCACCGGGCTTTACTTCCAGGGGCATATAGATCTGTTTTACTTCCAGCAGACCAGTGTGTACCCGTCTGTCGGGATATACCAGACCGTCCACACAGAAGTTGCCGTCGTTGGGGAAGTCGCCGAAGTCGCCGCCGTAGGTGAAGCCGGGGTTGGCGTACTTATTGTCTCCGATGGCTACGCTGTGGTCGGTGAATTCCCACACACAGCCGCCGAAGAAGGGGTCGTTTGCCCAGATTACGTCCCAGTACGCTGCCAGATCCCCGGGGCCGTTGCCCATGGCGTGGCAGTATTCGCACAGGAACAGAGGCTGGGTCATTTTTTCGTCCCTGCAGTATTCGTCACACCAGGAAGCGGCAGGATACATCCGGCTTTCCATATCGGTGGTGTCTGCCTTGTGTTCGCCGCCATTGTAACCGGAGTGTGCACCTTCGTAATGGACCAGACGGCTGGTATCCCGGCTCTTGATCCAGGTGGTCATAGCGGTATGGTTGCGGCCCAGACCGGATTCGTTGCCCAGAGACCAGAAAATCACGCAGGGATGGTTCTTGTCCCGTTCCACCAGACGCTCGGCTCTGTCTACATAAGCCTTTTCCCAGTCGGGATGGTCGGAGATGCCGTTCCAGGGATGCATACCGTGGGTTTCGATATCGGTTTCGTCACATACATACAGACCGTACTTGTCACACAGACCGGTAAACCGGGGATCGTTGGGATAGTGGGAGGTACGAACCATGTTCACGTTATGGGCCTTCATGATCATCAGATCCCGGATCATGTGGTCCATGGGAGTGGCATGACCCAGCAGGTGATGGCTGTCGTGGCGGTTCACGCCCTTGGCCTTGACCTTTTTGCCATTGATATAGATAACCTTGTTCCGGATTTCAATCCGTCTGGCACCTGTGTTCACAGCGATGGTTTCCGCGCCGCAGGTCAGCACAAGAGTGTACAGCGCGGGAGATTCATCGGACCACAGCTTAGGATTTTCGATTTCGGGAACAGTGATTACACCTTCACCGTCAACTTCTGCACAGCCGGAAGCCACGGTGCAGCCGCAGGGAGAGAGAAATTCCCAGTTCACGGAAGCCTTGCCGGTGAGGGACAGTTCTGCTCTGAAAGCAGCCTTGTCGAAAGCATCGTTCAGGTCACACTTGACAAAGATATCCCGGATGTGGGTCTTTTCCCGGTACAGCAGGTATACTTCGCGGAAAATACCGGACATACGCCACATATCCTGGTCTTCCATATAGGTACCGTCAGACCACTTGAGTACCAGCACCTTGATGGTGTTCACACCGGGCTTCACCAGAGAGGTCACATTGATTTCGCTGGTCAGGTGGGCAACCTGGGAATAGGCGGCAAAGGTATCGTTGATCCATACATAGAACGCAGAATCCACGCCTTCAAAGTTCAGGTAGATTTCCTTGTCTGCCATAGCAGCGGGTACAGTGAAATCCCGTACATACAGACCGCAGGGATTTTCATCCGGTACGTGGGGCGGATCCACCGGGATGGGATAGTTCACGTTGGTATAGTTGGGTACATCATACCCTCTGTCCAGCGCCATCTGCCAGTTCATGGGCACGGGCAGCTTATCCATGCCGCAGCGGCAGAAATCGGCAGAGGTAAAGTCACAGATATCGTGTACGGACTTAAAGAAGCGGAAATCCCACACGCCGCACAGGGATTTGAAGAAAATACTGGCGTCGCGGTTGTCTTCCAGCGCACAGGGCTTGCAGGAATAGGGGATGAAGTACGCACGGGGGGCTTCACAGTTCACGTGAAGGGTCTGTTCCGTGGTGTGGTAATCGGGAATGTTCAGAGGCATTTTGTCGTCTCCTTTTCGGGATTTTTTGTTGGTTCTATTATGACATAACCGCCCGGCAATGTCAAGCGGATTTTGGGAAATCGGTGCGGGAAAGCACAAGTCTGCCCCTGCCGGACTGTCATTTTCTTTTTTGCCGGACGGGGAAAAACTATTGTAATTTCCAGCAAATCATGCTATGATAGAAACAGGATTGTCCTGCCGGACATTCCATATGATCGATTTGGAGGAAATGTGTATGCACCATCGCTTTCTTTCCCTACTTCTGGCTCTGCTTCTGACCGCCCCTGCCCTTCTTTCCGGATGCGGCGGCAATGCGTCCGAAACCACAGCCGATACCGCTTCTGCCGATACGGCGGCGGAAGAAACCGAAACCGCCATCCTGCGCTCTGCCGATCTTCTGCCGGACACCGACTTCGGCGGTGCGGATTATGTGATCATCGGTCGGGAATACGCCAAGCTGGGGGAACTGCCCGCTATGGAATTCGTAGTGGAGGAGCTGACCGGCGACATCATCAACGATACCATCTTCAAGAGAAACCAGACTGTAGAGGAAAACTTCAACGTAAACATTACCGCCATGACCGGAGATGCCGGTGCCCTGGTGAAAACTTCCGTAACAGCCGGAGACGGTGCTTATGACCTGTCCTGGGCTCATGTGAACACCATGTCCACCCTGTCCCTGAACGGACATCTGGCCAACTATTATGACGTTCCCCACATCGATATGACCGGTGCATGGTGGAACCGGCTTGCCGTGGAATCCCTGACCCAGAACGGCAAATGCTTCCTGCAGATGAACTACATTCCCTTCACCGGGGTCATGCTGTCCCATGTGCTGTTCTTCAATATGGATATGGTGAACGAATACGGTCTGACCTCGCCCTATACCCATGTAAACGAAAACACCTGGACCTTTGACACCTTCGCCGCCATGGTGGAAACCGTATCCGTGGACAGAAACGGGGACGGTACCCAGGATGCGGGGGACATCTACGGTCTGCTCTCCTCCCACGGTACCTCCGGTGTGGCCTTTGCGGTGGGCATGGACGTACAGCCCCTGACCTTTGCCGCCGACGGCTCCTTCACCCTCTCCCTGCTGTCCGACCGGAACCAGTCCATTCTGGAATCCATCGTGTCCCTGACCCACACCCCCGCCTCCTGGCTGATCACCGACTATTCCAAGGAAAACGACCTTGCGAAAATGTTTGCCGCCGGTCAGGGTCTGTTCTACTCCGGCTTCATGACCGACGCCTACCAGTTTTTCCGGGATATGGAACAGGACTACGGTCTGATCGTATTCCCCAAATGGGAAGCTTCTGATGACTACATCACCACCGTAACAGGCGGTACCGGTCTTCTGGGAATCCCCATGGTGACCGCAGACATGGACAGAACCGGGCTGATCACCGAAGCACTGGCCATCGAAAGCTACTACGATGTATACCCCGCCGTATTTGAAACGGTTATCAACAGCAAGCTGCTCCGGGATGAAGACTCCCAGAAAATGTTCCGTCTGCTGATGGACGGTCTGGAAATCAGCTTTGCCCGCACCTACAAGCAGGCACAGTACACCGACCTGTTTGCCGATCTGACCGCCGCAGGTTCCACGGATCTGGCATCCAAGGTCGCTTCTCTGGAAAGCACCGCCACCGAACACTACAACAAGGTACTGGAATCCTTTGCCGACTGATATGACTGCTGAAACCAAAAAACAACGTACCGTCATTCTGGGCACCGACTGGTGGACCGACTGCGATGATGCTGCCGCCATCCGGATTGCCTGCCGTGCCGATAAGGCAGGACTCTGGCACCTGACCGGCGTGATCTGCAACGCCTGCATGGAGTACTCCGCCGCCTCCCTGAATGCTTTTCTGACTTCGGAGGGATACGGCAATCTGCCATTGGGTCTGGACAGGGAAGGCACCGACTTCGGCGGAAAACCGCCCTATCAGAAAATACTGGCGGAAAACCTGCCCCACACTGTAAAATCCAATGAGGAACTGCCGGACGGTGTGGAAACCTGCCTTCATCTGCTGGAAGAAGCAGAGGATCGGGTGGAAATTCTGGAAATCGGGTATCCGCAGGTACTGGCTGCGCTGTGCGCCCATCCGGACGGATACCGGTATATGCGGGATAAGGTTTCCTGCCTGTGGATGATGGCGGGCAACTGGGAAAAGGACGGCGTGGGCGTGGAGAATAACTTCGCCAGAGCCCCCCGCTCCCGGAAAGCCGCCGCATATCTGCTGGAGAACTGCCCCTGTCCCATCGTGTTCCTGGGCTGGGAAGTGGGCGCCGCCGTCATCAGCGGAAAGCCGGAAACCATTCCGGATGAAAGCGATCCCCTGCGGATGGCGTTCATTGCCCACGGCAGCAAAGACGGCCGTTCTTCCTGGGATCCCATGCTGGTGCTGCTGGCACTGACAGGAGATGCGGAAGAAGCCGGATACACTCTGCGCCGTGGATGGGCTTCCGTGAACCCGGAGACAGGTGAAAACCGGTTCCGGTATGACGAAGCCGGCCCCCACGCCTATGTGACAAAAACCATGCCGGATGGCTGGTATGAGGAAACGCTGGCCAAATGGCTGTGCTGAGAGTTTTGGACAGAAAAAGCTGCGGAGCAATCTGCGGCTTTTTTGTTGATTTTATGGAAGAAAATCCGCTTCAATCCTGCCGAAACTATTGCAATTTCCGGTGGTTTGTGTTATTATGAAGAAAATATACTGGTGGGATGTTTTCTTTTTCCGGATGCACCCCAGCCTTTACGGAGGAATACAATGCAAACCTTTACCTGTGAAAAACTGCTGGTCAAGAAGGCCGACAGCCGCGCGGAAATGGGAAAAATCGCCGCCGCCGACTGTGCCGAAACCCTGCGGAAGCTGCTGGCCGAAAAGGAAACCGTTTCCATGATCTTCGCCGCCGCTCCTTCCCAGAACGAAACCCTGGCCGCTCTGATCGAAGAACCCGGCATCGACTGGACCCGTGTCATCGCTTTCCATATGGATGAATACGTAGGTCTGGCAAACGATCATCCCCAGTCCTTCGGTACCTACCTGAGAGAACACGTATTTTCTCTCCTGCCCTTCAAGGCTGTAAACTACCTGAAGGGTGATGCCGCAGATCCGGCGGAAGAATGCGCCAGATACGGCAAGCTGCTGGCCGACAACCCGGTAGACATCGTGTGCCTCGGTATCGGCGAAAACGGCCATATCGCCTTCAATGACCCCGGCGTGGCAGACTTTGACGATCCTTACCCGGTAAAACTGGCCCAGCTGGACGATGTATGCCGGATGCAGCAGGTACACGACGGCTGCTTCCCCACCATCGACGATGTTCCCACCCACGCATTCACCCTGACCATCCCCTCCCTGACAAACGCAGGCCACCTGTTCTGCTCCGTTCCCGCCGCTACCAAGGCTGAAGCGGTATACAGAACCTGCAATGAAGAAATCAGCGAAAACTGCCCCGCCACCATCATGAGAAAGCATCCCCACGCTGTGCTGTACTGTGACCCGGACAGCGGCAAGCTGATTTAATTAAGAAATTAGAATTAAGAAGTAAGAATTACAGCGTGAAGCCGGAAAAGAAAGAGAGCGTGCTGTACCGCAGAAAACCGCTGTGATTTGCTTGGAGTTTCTGTTCACCCACCGGGATGGGCGGGACTGTATTTCAAAAAGCGACCGTACCCCCCCTGAAAATTTGAATTACTATATCCAAGGAGATACCGAACATGAAAAAACTGAGAGTTGCCATTATCGGCCAGGGCAGAAGCGGCCGGGATATCCACGGTGCCTATTTTCTGTCTGAAGCCAACACCAATTTTGAAGTGGTTGCCGTAGTGGACGCCATTGAAGACCGCAGAGAAAGAGCCGCCAGGGAATTCGGATGCCCCGTGTTTGCCGACTACACCGAGCTGTTCGCCATGAAGGATCAGATTGACCTGGTTGTCAACTCCACCTTCAGCTATATGCACGCTCCCATCACCATTGATCTGGCTGACCACGGTTTCAATGTAGTATGTGAAAAGCCCTTTGCCCGCCGTGCTTCCGATGTGGATCAGATGATCGCTGCCGGCAAGAGAAACGGCGTGATGGTGACCGCATTCCAGCAGTCCCGTTTTGCTCCTTATTACATTAAGATCAAGGAACTGCTGGCCACCGGCAAGCTGGGTGAACTGATGCAGGTTTCCATCAAGTTCAACGGCTTCTCCCGCAGATGGGACTGGCAGACCGCTCTGCGCTTCAACGGCGGTGAAGTCATGAATACCGGCCCGCACCCCATGGACCAGGCTCTCGATCTGATGGGCTATGATGTGGAAATGCCCACCGTATTCTCCAAGCTGGGCAGCATCAACGTGTCCGGCGACGCCGAAGACTACGCCAAGATCATCCTGACCGCCCCCGGCAAGCCCCTGTTCGATATCGAACTGTCCAAGCAGGACGCATATGCAGGCAACGGCTGGCTGTACAATATCTACGCCAAGAACGGTTCTCTCCGTGCCAACCATAAGGTTGTGGAATGGCAGTGGTTCGATCCCACAGAAAAGGCTATCCCCGAACTGCAGCTCACTCCCCTGCGCAAGCCCGAAAACGGTTATCCCATGTACTGCGGCGAAACCCTGAACTGGCATAAGGAAACCATCGAGCTGTCCGGTGACCCCTTCACCTCCGCCGTACACCTGTACTACACCATGATCTACAACCATCTGGTAAACGGTGCCGAACTGGAAATCACCGCCGAACAGGTACGCCGCCAGATCCGCGTAAACGAACTGATCCACGCACAGAACCCGCTGGAACAGAAGTATTGATAAGTGATTAAGATCGGAGGATCCTCATGAAAATTGCACTGATCGGCGTGGAAAACTCCCATGCACCCGCTTTTGCCAATCTGATCAAGAATAAGCCCGAAAAGTACGGCGATATCGAAATCGTCGGCGTATACAGCTACGATGGTGCCGCCGCACAGAAGATGGTGGATGACGGTCTTGTTCCCATGGCAGCAAACACCTCCTCTTACTTCCTCGGCAAGGTGGACGGTGTGATCAATACCGCCCGTCACGGCGACAACCACTACGAATACTCCATGCCCTACATCAAGGCCGGTGTACCCATGTTCATCGACAAGCCCTTCTGCGTCTCTCCCCACAATGCGAAGGAAATGATCACGGAAGCCGAAAAGTCCGGTGCTCTGCTGTGCGGCGGTTCCTGCCTGAAGTTTGCGCCTGAGATGGCTGCTCTGAAGGAAGAAATCGCTTCCGGCGCCATCGGCAAGGTAATGTCCGCTTCCCTGTCCGCGCCTGTAAATATGTCCAACCCCTACGGCAACTTCTATTTCTACGCAGGCCATCTGGCGCAGATGCTGCTGACTATGTTCGGTCTGCCCGCTTCCGTGTACGCCATTGCCCGTGAAAAGGCCGTGACCGTAGTATGCCGTTATGCGGACTACGAAGTGGTGCTTCACTACACCGCCAACTATGCCTACAGCGTAACCGTACACGCCGAAAAGACCAACCGGTACATTACCTGCGAAAACATCACCGCCCTGTACGAACCTGAGCTGGACGAATTCTGCGATATGGTACGCAGCGGCAGGATGGAAGAATCCTATGATACGCTGGCTGCACCTGTGGCTCTGCTGGATGCGATTTATCACTCCTACGCTACCGGTACCGAACAGGCCGTAAAGCCCATTCGCTGAGGCCGATTGACTGAGGTTATCTATGAACAACGAAAAAATCCTGATCCGGGGCGGACGGGTGGTTTTCAGTGACCGGATCCGCGAGGGGCTGGATGTGGCTCTGGTAAACGGGAAGATTGCTGCCATTGTCCCCACCGGTACACTGCCCTGTGAATCCGATTATACTGTAGTGGACGCCGCCGGACAGTATGTTTCTCCCGGATTCATTGACCTGCATTCCCACGGCGGCGGCGGGCACGATTTCATGGACGGCACAAAAGAAGCGTTCCTTGGGGCTGCGGAAATGCACGCCCGTCACGGTACCACCGCCATGTGTCCCACCACCCTGTCCGGCGATCCGGAAGAAACCAAGACGGTATGTCAGGTGTACCGGGATGCCAAAGCTGCCGGTCCTGCCTGTGCATTCCTGGGCCTTCATCTGGAAGGGCCGTATTTTGCCGTCAGCCAGAAGGGTGCGCAGGATGAACGGTATATCCGTAATCCCTCCCGCGCCGACTATGAAGCCCTGCTGGATGCCTGCCCGGACATCGTTCGCTGGAGTGCGGCGCCTGAGCTGGAAGGCGGTATGGAATTCGGCCGGGTTCTGCGGCAGAGAGGCGTGATTCCCTCCATCGGCCACACCGATGCGGATTTTGACACCGCCGCAGCCGCACTGGAAAACGGTTACACCACCGTGACCCACCTGTACTCCTGTATGCCCGGCGTGCACCGGAAGAACGCTTACCGGATCGCAGGCACCATCGAAGCCGCCCTGTATTTCGATGGATTCACTGTGGAAATCATCGCAGACGGATGCCACCTGCCTGCGGCCCTTCTGAAGTTCATCTACAAGTGCAAGGGTGCCGACCGGATCTGTGTGGTTACAGACTCCATCCGCGGTGCCGGTATGCCGGAAGGGCCCACCATTCTGGGCAGCCTGAAGAGAGGTACAGACGCCATCATCGAGGACGGCGTTGCCAAGATGCCCGACCGACTGGCCTTTGCCGGCAGCGTTGCCACCATGGACCGTCTGGTACGGAATATGGTACAGCTGGCGGATGTGCCGCTGTATGAAGCCGTGGCTATGGCCAGCACAACCCCTGCCAAAGTGCTTGGCTGTACCGACCGGGGCAGACTGGCGGAAGGCTATACGGCTGATGTGGTTCTGCTGGACGAAACCCTCCACGTAACCCGCACCATCGCCGCCGGAAAGACCGTATACGTAAGATAAAGCAAACAAAAACAGCTTGCCATCCTGTGGGATTTCTCCCGGGGAAAGCAAACTGTTTTTTTGTTTGTTCAGAGTTAAATCGCTTCCCCTGTGTTGGCACGGAACTGGAGCTTGTACAGATCGGCGTACATACCGCCCTTTGCCAGCAGGTTTTCGTGATCGCCCTGTTCCACAATCTGACCATCGGCAATAACGGCAATTTCGTCCGCGTTCTTGATGGTGGAAAGCCGGTGTGCCACAACCAGAGTGGTGCGTCCCTTGCAGAGCTCGTCCAGAGACTGCTGGATCAGGATTTCCGTAGTGTTGTCCAGGGCACTGGTGGCTTCGTCCAGAATCAGGATCGGCGGGTCTTTCAGGAATACCCGGGCAATGGACAGACGCTGTTTCTGGCCGCCGGAAAGCCGCACGCCCCGCTCCCCGATTTCCGTATTGTAGCCATCAGGCAGGGTCATGATGTAATCGTGGATATTGGCACGCTTGGCCGCTTCGATTACTTCTTCTTCCGTGGCGTCCAGCCGGCCGTAGAGGATGTTCTCCCGGATGGTGGCGTTGAACAGGTAGATGTCCTGCTGTACGATCCCGATGTTGCGGCGGATGGA
>SVSN01000123.1 GCA_015064285.1 Oscillospiraceae bacterium
GGTGATGGTTTCTTCCCCGGCAGCCGTGTCCGCCGTGGTTTCGTTTTCCGCACCGCCGCAGGATGCCAGCAGCATCAGCAGTGCCAGAGCAAGAGCAGAAATTCTTTTCATGATATATCTCCTTTTTAATGTTTTTCTTCTCTGATATGGTTATTTGCGGCGGATCTTGCGCATATCCGCCCAGGAACGAACGATTTTGAATCCGGCAGCTTCGTAGATATTTCTGGCCGGGTTATCCTCTCCGGTATACAGGGACATAAAAGCCGCTCCCTGTTCCCGCAGTGCCATGCAAAGGGTGGAAAAAAGCACCTTTCCTGCCCCGTGCTGCCGGTATTCATGGTGTACGCCGATACCGTGGAAACAGCCTCTGCCTTCCGGTGACACCGAAAGCGGGCCGGTATAGCCGCATACGGTTTTTCCCCGATGTACCGCAACAAGCAGTGGTCTGGCGTCATTTCCTTTTGCATCATTGGCAAGGATCGCCTGCTTCCAGCCGGGGTTGTTCAGATCATCGAACAACTCCGCCAGTCCTGTATGTACCTGCCTGTCATAGTAAGTCACTTCTATGTCAGCCTGTCTGAGTTTCTCAATTTTCGCAAGAATGTCTGATGGGTAAACATAGTTTTCAAGATTCTGATAATAGGAGTTCTGGTATGCAAAGCAGCGGTAACCCAACCGTTTGAAAAACAGGAACGCCGGGCCGCTCATATCCACACCGGGGGCACAGGGATGGTCGTGCTTCTGTCCGGTTCCGGGAATCCACCAGGGAATCTGCATGGGATTATAGAACACAATATCTATCTTTTCCGCAGCGTCCCACAGTTTCTCTTCCAGTGCTTCTGCCAGTGTTCTGCCAAATCCTTGCCCACGCCGCTCCGGCACCACATACACATACGTGATGTACCCGGTCCGGCCATCGGCAGAAGTACATCCGGAAGAAAAACCGATGATCTGATCTCCCTCTTGACAGACAAAGCCGTATTTTCCTTCCCCATCATCTTTCTTGGGAAGGAAAAAAGAGGCACACTGTTCTTCCGTCATGGATTTGTACAGAGTTTCCTCCACAGCAGCTCTGTTAAATAATACCGTCACTGCCGGAATATGCTCATTTGTAATAGGCAGAATCATAATAAGACGGATGCCTCCTGTTGTTTCTATGTTTCGATTATAGCACATTCCGTCCGTTTCTGCAAGTGGAACTATGGGAAATCTCTATAAAATCGTTTGTTGTTTTTTTGAAAAATAAAAACTTTCACAAATTAACACTATATCTGTGACTAAAAATGTGGTATACTGTTTTCATCTTTGGAAAATGGAGGGATTCTGTGATCATGGAATCGGTACGCCTGCGGCGGATGCTTTTGTGGCTTGCGTCTTTTATCTGGATGGGTCTGATTTTCTGGTTTTCCGCCCAGACGGCTACAGAGTCTTCTGCCTCCAGTGATTCCACACTGCATTTCCTCCTGCGTTTTTTCCGGGTAGACAATATGGAAGAAATCCTTGCCGATTCGGTTCTGTTCCGGCTGGGCACCTTTATCCTCCGGAAAAGCGCCCACCTGTTTGTTTTTGCTGTGCTGGGTTTTCTGTTCTGCGCAGCTGTATGCCAGTATCCAGCCAGCCGTCTGCAGAAAATCGCCCTGCCTCTCTCTCTGGGCGTACTGTATGCCTGCATCGACGAACTGCATCAGTACTTTGTTCCCGGCAGAGCCTGCCAGATCCGGGATGTCTGCATTGACACGGCAGGAGTTCTGATCGGTCTCTTTCTTTCCCTTCTCATCGGCAGACTGCTTCATCGCCGCAGGGCAAAAAAACAGGCATCTGCCCAATAAACTGACTTTTTATTCCGAAAGGAGATTTTTCATATGGCATTTCTGGAAGTATCTTTTTTCTCTACCGTATTGGGTATGTGCACCAACATGAATGTGATCCTGCCCCAGACCGTACGGGGGATGATCGGTGTGGACGCAAAAGACATGGAAGCCACCTATCCCACTCTGTACCTGCTCCATGGCATGAGCGACGACCACTCCATCTGGCATCGCCGCACCTCTATTGAACGGTATGCGGACGAAGCGGGAATTGCTGTAGTCATGCCCACCACCGAGCTTGGCTGGTACACCGATATGCAGCACGGTCGGAAGTGGCGTACCTTCATCGGGGAAGAACTGCCGCAGATCTGCCATGATCTGTTTCCCCGGATGAGCCAGAAGCGGGAAGAAACCTTTGTAGCCGGTCTTTCCATGGGCGGCTACGGTGCCTACGCCATCGCCCTGACCTATCCCGAACGCTTCTCCTTTGCCGGCGGTCTTTCCGGCGGATATATGCCCATCACCCGGCTGGGTCAGCAGAACAACGACACCTACTGGACAGACATCTTCGGTACTGCGGAAGAATTTGAAGGCGGCCCCAATGATCTGATCGCACTTTCCACAAAGAGACTGGCGGAATACAGGGAGGATCCCAAAGCCCATCCCATTCCCGAGCTGTATATGTGGTGCGGCACGGAGGATTTCATCTACAGCCACAGCATAACCATGCGGGATCACCTGAAGAACATTGGCTGGCCCCAGTTCACCTATGAAGAATCCCCCGGTGTACACGCATGGAAATACTGGGACGAAAAAATCCAGACCATCATTGGTATGATTAAATAATACACAGAATCAGGACAGAAAAAGAGCATGAGCGGCAAAAACCGTCCATGCTCTTTCGTTTTGTCAAGTACGTTTATGCAGCAGGTTCTTCTACCAGTTCCACAGAGCAGAATTCGATGGAATCCACGATGAAGGAACCTTCGCCTGCGGACAGGTCGATACGGACGTCCTTCAGAACGCCGGTCCACAGATCGTTGTATTCGGTGTAGATTACCAGTTCGTTCCAGTCTTCGGAAGCAGCAGCGTCAGCAAGGGCAACACCGGAATCGGTGTACCATGCGTATTCCTTGAAGGAACCGGGCTCACTGTAAGAAGTGTTGGAAGCATCGGTGGTGAAGAACAGCTGACACATATCGTTGGGAGTATTGTTGATGAACTTGATGCGGATTGCGTGAATGTCTTCGCAGTTCATTTCAAACTGGGCAGTAGAAATGATATTGGAGTCGCCGCCGGTGGTGTTATAGCTCAGATAACCGTCAGCAATGGCGAAGTCAGCGCACTGGTTGCCGGCCTTCCAGGTGATCGTATCCGTATCGTCAAAGTTAGCAGTAAACAGGGGAGTGAACACTTCTACCATCTTGGGCTTCGGCGGTTCGGTTTCCTTTTCGGTCTCGGTTTCGGTCTCGGTTTCGGTTTCTGCTTCGGTTTCAGCAGTGGTATCAGCAGTGGTTTCGGCTTCTTCAGCACCGCAGGCGGTCAGAACAGAAGCCAGCAGGATACCGGCCAGAATCAGGCTCAGAATCTTTTTCATGATATAATCCTTCTTTCCTTTATGTTATGGGAACTACGCTTATGCAGCAGGTTCTTCTACCAGTTCCACAGAGCAGAATTCGATGGAGTCCACAATGTAGCTGCCCTCTGCATTGGACAGGTCCATTCTCATGTTCTTCAGAACACCGGTCCACAGGTCATTGTATTCGGTGTAAACAACCAGTTCATTCCAGTCTTCGGAAGCAGCAGCGTCAGCAACAGCCACACCGGAATCGATGTACCAGCAGTATTCCTTGAAGGAACCGGGTTCGCTGTATGCAGTATTGGAAGCGTCGGTGGTAAAGAAAATCTGCAGCTGATCGTTAGATGTGTTGTTGATATAGCGGATGCGGATGGCGTCGATATCTTCGCAGTTCATCTCAAAGCCATTGGCTGCGATAGAGGGGTCACCGCCGGTGGAGGTAGCGGTCAGATAACCGTCAGCGATGGCAAAATCAGCCAGCTGTGCGTTGGATTTCCACTTGGAAGCGGAAGCGTCGTCAAAGTTATCGGTATAAATGGGAGTGAATACTTCCACCATCTTGGGCTTCGGCGGTTCGGTTTCCTTGGGTTCGGTTTCGGTTTCCGTCTCGGTTTCGGTTTCTGCTTCGGTTTCAGCAATGGTATCAGCAGTGGTGTCGGCTTCTTCAGCACCGCAGGCGGTCAGAACAGAAGTCAGCAGGATACCAGCCAGAATCAGGCTCAGAATCTTTTTCATCTCGAAAATCCTTCTTTCTATTTATTAATCGTATACATACGGATGGATAAACCATACAGGTGTATTGTACTCCCTTTTAGCCTGTTTGTCAAGCATTATTATGTTTTTTCTACCTATTTGAAAATATTAACTATTAATTCATTGGATAAAGAAAGCCTGCACGGCAGTTCCGCACAGGCTTTTCATGGAATTATTATTCAACAGAATAGGTATCAAAGGCTTCAAAGACCTTTTCCATGGTCTTTTCGTAGGCACCGAAGTTCTTTTCGTAGTAGGAGGTGATATCCTTGGTTGCGCCTTCCATCATGTACTGCAGCCAGAACACGCATCCCCAGCCGCCGTATACATAACCGAAGTCAAAGATACGGGCATCCATCA
>SVSN01000026.1 GCA_015064285.1 Oscillospiraceae bacterium
GGGCTGGACTGGACGATCACCCACGAAAACGGTGCTGTCCGGCTGACTGCCATGGACGGAGAAACGGTTCTTGTAGACAAGTACGCCTATCTGGAAGAAGTTCTGCGGTTTGCGGAAAACGTGGATCGGTATTTCAGCCATTGTCCGCCCAGAGTGCTCCCGGAAGATTCTTTCACGCGGAATGGGTATGTAGCTTTTCAAAACGAATGGTTGTGGCGGTACAGGAAAGGAGCAAGGGCATGGATGCACAGAGAGGACAGAATCTACACCATCACCGAAACCCATACGCATTTGCGTCATGACGATATGTCTGATGTGCAGCTTCACGACTATGTAATCACGGTAGTCTGGCTGGAGGGGGATGATCTGCACTTTTTCCTGCCGGACGGGTTTACCGTCATGCGCTGGGCAGAATGCAATCCCACGGGCCGGTACCTGCAGACGGGAGCCGCCGAAATCCGGCTGATTGGTGTAAAAAATCCGGAAGAAGTGGATTCCATGCAGTTTGAAATTTTCGGCCAAAGTTACAAGCCGGACAAGGGAGAGTTCTCTCTGTGTATGCGTGCCGACATCCCGGAAGGAGAATTCAGGCCATACAAATTCCTGTGCGAACGGGTGGAATACCGCTTTGACACATACGCAGGAGATTCCGTTCTGCAGCAGGCAAGGGATCGTATGATAAATGTATTCCGGGAATCTGTCCGGAAGGGACATGGTGTTGCCCACGCCCGTCTGGAACATCTGGAGGATGCGGATACAAGGGATTATGCTGATATTCTCATCGAGGCCATGGCCAGCGAACAGCGTTATGACCGGCAGGGGAACCGCAACCGTACCGTCTATCTGCTGGATCTGTACGACCTGTTTCCGGCACCGGAGAGGGAACGGATCCTGCGCACCGTGCTGGACAGGCATATGCAGATTTCCTATGACAATATGACCACATACGCTCCGCTGCTGAAAGGGTTTGCCGGACGCGGTGTGACCGAAGCGGGGGAGATTCTGAAAAAGCTGTACAACCACTACCGGACAGCACTGGAAAACCGCACCGAACCGCCGGACGGATATGATGAACTGGGAAGCATGGTGGAGCTTCTGGCATGGGAACTGGATATCCGTCCTCATAGCTGGGAACAGGCACCTGTGCAGAGGACACCGGAGCCGCCGCTGACCATAGAAACCGTGATCGAACGTGCTCTGAACTGGACACCGCCCGGCACCTTTCATCCTGCCAGGTACAGAGCATTTCTGAGAGCACAGCCTACGGGGAAGATCGAACAGCTGGCACAGGCGGCGGAAGCGGCAGAGGATCCGGAGGTGAAAGCACGGCTCTGGTCGCTGTTCGATGGGGTGGCATATCCGGGTGATCCTTCGGGAATGATCGCCCTGCTGAAAGAACGGCTGGATGCGCTGGAAAGCTGGGTGGAAACCGAGGATCCTGTGGAAAAGCAGAGGCGACTGAGTACCATGTGCCTTGCCCGTGCCCTTGCCCTGATGCAGCATCCTGCAGTCCGTGCACTGGCGCTGGAAATGGCGGAAATATCAGCGCACCGGGAAAATCTGCGGATCTATGCCCTGGATCTGTGGTGCTCCAATTTTGATGAAAAGACAGATGTTGACAGGCTGATGGACTTTCTGGAAAAGCGTCCGTCGGGAGAGGAATACACGAACCTGTGCCATGACGAAGATATGAGCATTCTCCGCCGCCTGTTCCGACGGAAATACGAAGATCCCCGTATGTACGGGATTCCGGTGCGTATCTACATGGAAACATACTGCTCCACCTGTCGGCATACCGCTGTGGAAATTCTTGCCCGGCACGGAATGCTGCTGGAAGGGCTGAGGCGGCAGTGTCTGTGGGACTGTGAGCTGTCCACCAGAGAACTGGCAAAAGAGATGGAAGGAAAGACATATAGAGGAAAACGATGACCGGAACATGGATTTATGCATTTCACACGTTTCTGTATTTTGATCAGCCATGGGAAGCGGAAACAGAACTGGAAAACAACCGATGGAAGCTGGAAATGATTTTTCAGAACAACCACTGGAACGTCAGACGGGAGGAAATGACGATATCCCTCCCGGACGGCAGAAAGCAGATTTTGGATTTCCGGTACACCGGTCTGCCCTGGGACAAGGACAGGTACAGCATCACGGTTTTACCGGAGCAGATTGTTCTGGAAATACCCGTAACGGTACCGGAAGCCGACCGGATCGCTGCAAAATGGGAAAATTGGTTAGGACTTTCCGCCGACCCGGTGATTACCCGGCTTCAGCTGACAGAGGAGGAAAGGAATCAGCCGGTTCTTCTGCCGGAGTTGGAAGTTCTGCCGTACAGAGATGAGACATTTTTCAAATCGGGTTTGTACAGTCCGGAGGATTTACAGAAGCCGGTATCTACGGAAAAAGCGGCGGAAAATGTCCCTGCAGCCCGGCAGTATACCGTACAGACCCGGGAGCGGAAAATGCATCTGACCAGGCGTGCCAGAAACTATGAACTGGTTATAGATATACAGCTCGGACACTGTATTGAGATGCATCGTGATATCAGTCTTTTTGAAGACAACACACCGATCTGGGAGGGTGAGATCCTCCTGGTGGGGGCAGGGTTCACGAAGGTGCTGGCGACACAGTATGGAGTCCACACAGACCAGCAGGGGTTTGAAGCATTTCTGGCAGACAACCTGGAGAAGGCGGAAAAATTTTGGCAGATCCTGCAGAGGGAGGGTGTGACCGCCCCGGATCTGCCGGAGTGGTATCGGTAAAGGAGAACGGTATGGAAGAAAAAGCATATGCCATCCGGGAGAAAATTAAGGGGATCTTTCTGGAACTGGAGCGGTGCAGCAGAAGAAATAGCAGCAGAACCCAGATCAAAAAGCATAACCGCCTGATGGAGCAGCTAAGCGAAATCGTCAGTACGGAAATCGGGGAAGACCGGATTCTGTATGAAGCGGTGTTTCTGCCTCTGCTGGAACATGAAAACCCATTCATCCGGGGGAAGGCCGCTTCCCACTGTCTGCACCATGATACTCTGCCCGAGCTGTGTGTTCCCATTCTGGAAGAGATCCGGGACACAACGGACAACATCATACTCCGGGTGGACTGCGGGATGAGCGTATGGGTATATCAGCACCCGCAGAATCGGACTGTTTCCGGAGAAAAACAGGAAGAGAATACCTAATAAATCCAAAACGGGAACAGCTTGTTTCCCGTTTTCTCTTGCAAACCGGACGAAAATCTGTTATAGTATCATCATAGGAACAAATCTGTAAATAACAGGGAGGACACCATATGAAAACCGATTATCGTACCGTGCGTCTCACCGGCGGTTTCTGGAAGCAGAAGGAAGACCTGAACCGGGATGTGACCATTCCCGCCGTGTACAACCGCTTTGCCGAAACCGGAAGGATCGAAGCCTTCAAGTGCAGCTGGAAGGAAGGCATGCCGAATATGCCCCACATCTTCTGGGATTCGGACGTGGTCAAGTGGATGGAAGGGGCGGCTTATGTGCTGTCCAGAGAAAACATCCCTGAACTGGAAGAAAAGGTGGAAGCCCTGATTGACGAGATCGAGAAGAATCAGGGGGAGGACGGGTATTTCAACATCCATTTCACCGTAGTCAAGCCGGAAGCACGCTTCACCAACCGGGACTGGCACGAGCTGTACTGCGCCGGACACCTGATGGAAGCCGCTGTCGCCTATTTTGAAGCCACCGGCCGGGATCGGTTTCTGAAGATCGCCGAAAAGTATGCCGCTTACATCAAGGCCGTGTTCATGGACAAAACTGCGGGTCCCACGCCTGCTTTCAGCACCCCCGGGCACGAAGAAATCGAGCTGGCGCTGTACCGGCTCTACCGATGCACCGGCAACCGGGACTGGCTGGATCTGAGCCTGTACTTCATCAACACCCGTGGCACGGATGAAGGCGAAGGCTCCGGTACCCAATACGCTTACGGCAAGCAAGTGCAGTCCCATCTTCCTGTACGCGAACAGTTCTCCGCCGTGGGGCATTCCGTCCGCGCCGGGTATCTGTACACCGCTATGGCCGATCTGGCCGGGGAAACCGGGGACGAAGGGCTGATGACCGCCTGCCGCCGCCTGTACGAGGATCTGGTATACGGCAAGATGTACATCACCGGGGGTTTAGGCTCCACCTGCCATGGGGAAGCCTTCACCATTCCTTTTGATATGCCCAACGATCAGGCTTACACGGAAACCTGCGCCTCCATCGCCATGATTTACTTTGCACACCGGATGAACAAAATCGAACACGACGCAAAGTATGCCGACACCATCGAAAGAGAGCTGTACAACGGTATGCTGTCCGGTCTGTCTCTCTCCGGAGACGCTTTCTTCTACGAAAATCCTCTGGAAATCCATCTGGACAACTACAAGAAGCAGGGGGGACGCTATCCTATCACCCGGCGGCAGAAGGTCTTCGGCTGTTCCTGCTGCCCGCCTAACCTGAACCGGGTTCTCTCTTCTCTGGGACAGTATTTCTACGCCTGGGAAGGCACATCCGTCTGGGTGAACCAGTTCGGCGACAGCACCTTTGCGGCCGACGGTATGAAGGTAACCCAGGAAACCGTGTACCCGGTGAACGGAGAAATCACCATCACAGCGGAAGGTACCGATGCGCTGTACGTCCGCATCCCCGACTGGTGTCCCGCGTTCACCGCCGACCGTGACTATGTTATGGAAAAAGGCTACGCGAAATTCGCCGGAGACGGTGTGATCCGTATCAGCTTCACCATGGTGCCCACCCTGATGCAGTCTGCTGTGGGCGTGTACAAGAATCTGGACAAGGCTGTGCTCCAGTACGGTCCTCTTGTCTACTGCGCCGAAGGGATCGACCACGATGGTGACGTGCATTCCCTGTACTTCAACACGGATGCAGCAAAGGCCGGCTGGCAGATGGAAGTATGCGAATGCTGTGGTCTGCCCGTATTCACCGGCAGCGGCGCCAGACGGATCAACCACCCGAATCTGGCCGCCCACCCCGCATTTGCACACTATCCCCGCCCGATTCCCCAGAACGCTCTGTACTACCCGCTGGACATGACCTACGAACCGGTTCGCCTGCGGATGATTCCCTATCATATGTTCGCCAACCGGGAAGAAACCAATATGATCGTGTATCTGGGGTACGGCAGATTCAACTTCTGGGAAGAATGAGGAAAACACCATGAACATAAAAACCGAATTTCTGCGCATCGGCGGGATTCCCGACAAAGCCACACCGGGATGCCAGAATCTGGCCGGCAGCGGTTCCCTTCCGGCAGTCCTGTACGGAGAGAAGTCCGACAGGGTATACCTGTACCTCCACGGCAAGCACGGCTGCAAGGAAGAAGCGGCGGCACTGGCTCCCGTTCTCTGCGGGGCAGGCTGGCAGATTCTCGCCGTTGACCTGCCGGAGCACGGGGAGCGGAAAAACGATCCGGAGGACAAAAAAGAATGCTTCCCCTGGACGGTGATTCCCGAATGGAAAGCTGTGGTGCGGTGGCTGGATGAACGGTACAGCCGGGTGGCGCTCTGTGCGGTCAGTGTATCCGCGTGGTTTGTTATGCGTACCTTCCGGGACCGGGCTTTCGACCATGCCCTGTTTACTCCCCCATTGCGGATCTGCGGCTGGTGATTGAGGATATGATGGCAAGGGCCGGGATCACGGCAAGTGATCTGGGCTGGAAGCAGCATATTCCCACTGCCGAGGGCGAAATGCTCCACTGGGACTACTACGCCTATGCCGCCTATCAGCCCATCAACCGCTGGGACACGCCTACAGAAATTCTGTACGCCGAAAGTGACACTCTGCAGCCCCGGGAGACAGTGAAAGCCTTTGCCCGCCGGTTCGGCTGCGGTATGACCGTGATCCCCGGTGAGCACTGGATCCCACTGGATTCCCCCGCTCTGCAGGCATGGCTTGCGGAAAAAATGAAATAAGCAGGAAATAAAGAAAACGCAGGAAGGTGTAATGCACTTTATCCTGCGTTTTTTGATTCGGTTATATCTTCTCCGCCCACAGCAGTCTGGCTGTCCGGGACTGTGCAAAGGTCAGCGTCACCTTACCGTCTGTCACATCATAGAAAACACCGGTGTCCTCATCCGTCAGCCGCCAGGTGCCGTCCACGGCGTAAGGCAGCGTCAGAGTCAGGGTATCCTCCCCGCAGTCTTCCATCCGGAACGCCATGACAAAGCCCCGGTCTTCCGCCGGATCTACGAAGCTGTAGGCAGTGAACCCTGCTCTGTATGTATGGTCGTGCCACTCGGTCAGGGGATAGAAATCCTTCATCATGTATCCGCTGACTTTTTTCCATTCCGCAAGCCCGAAGCGCAGGTTGTCGAAATCCTGATCCGGATCCTGCACATACTGGGAATCCACATTCAGTACCGGCAGATAGGACGCACGCCAGATATACTTATCACTCTTCCCGGTCAGATCCACCTGACCCACCTTTTCCTTCGTATTGGCACCGCAGAAGGGTACCCATTTGTTGAAGGAAGTGGTCATGGACAGGCGCATGGAGGTAGTCGTCCGGTCAAAATCGCTGCGGAGCATGGGTACACCCCGGCGCAGGGATTCCAGATCGTTCCGCCCGCCGCCGCTGGCACAGGAGTCTACAAATCCGCAGCCGCCGAAGGACAGGGTACAGGCAATGATGTCATCCCACATCTTATAGTGGCCGATGACGAATTTGTTTTCCGTGATCCCCCGCCGGTTTTCTCCTTCCAGACCGTCCAGATACCGCCACAGCGCACCGGGGTCGGAGTTGTTGTCTTCCCGGTAGATTTCCACTTTGTTCTCCCGCAGCACCCTGCAGACCCGCTCGGTTGTCCAGGCCAGGCATTCGGGAATCCCGATGTTGTTGGAAATGGAACCGATCCCCTCTCTGCGGATGGCCCACTCGGGCTTATAGCCGTAATGCTTCACCAGATTGTCCGGATCCGTCACCCGCTCCGGCTCAAACCACATCATAGTCCGCATTCCCTGCTCTCTGGCAAAGTCCGTGGACTGGAGAAAGCTGTCTCCCGGCCATTTGTTTCTGTCCAGTTCCCATGTACCCACGGTTCCCCACCAGTCTGTGATGGGACTTGTGCCGTCCGGGGCAATGTACCAGCCTGCGTCAAACCAGCGGATGTCCATATGCAGTCCTTCCGCCAGAATCTTTTCCATGGAAGGACGCCAGGTGTAATGCCGTTCGGAGATACTGCCGTCGGAGTTGGGCAGACCTGTATCGTATGCCAGGAAACAGGTGGACATGGGATGCAGAGGTGTATTTTTATCAAAAGGCGGCAGATTGCAGTCCACAAACCAGCTCCGCCAGTAGTTGGTAGCCCAGTTTTCGTCCCGGACAGTGTAGGGCGCACGGACAAACAGTGCTGTCCGCAGGGTCTCGCCGGGCTTCAGGTACGTTTTCAGCCGGTTGGTGGATACCGCCGTAACGGTCACCGTACTGCCGTCCCAGGCAAAATCCGCCGTCCAGGTGCCCGCCCAGCCGATAGCCAGCATCACACCGCCCTCTCCGTATTCCAGATTGAAATAGGGGAAGTTCACATGGGTGGGTCTGCCGCTGTCAGACACAAAATGCACCGGTGTTTCCGTCAGATCGTATTCATAGGGAGAATAGAAATTCTCGTGATCCCCTAAAATCCCCCGTAGCAGAGGAGAGGCACCGGTAAAGTCCATCACAGACTCCACATCAGACAAAACAGCGCTGTCCTTCTCTCCGGTATTGGCAAACCAGACCGTCCATTCGGAAGCCCCGTATGCCGGATAGAATGCCGTAACCAATGTCACCGTGATGCAGTCATCCAGTCTGTACCGGCGTGTGGTGGTCTCCTTACCGGGTTCTGTTGTGGTTTCTTCGCTCAGCAGTTCCAGGCCGGTAAATCCCCGGTACCGTTCGCCGTCGTACACAAAGTTTACCGGAACCCTGGCCGGATCTGCCAGCATCTCCCGGTACCATGTTTCCGCCATGGGGTTTTGGTAATTCCGCAGCATATATGTTCCTCCTGCATGGAGTAAAATTTGTTTTACCGCTCGCTTTCCGCAAGCAGCCGCAGGGCTTCCTCATAATACGCCGGCAGACCGCAGGTGAAGCGCATTTTCTCGCCGGTGGCGGGATGGGTCAGCACCAGCGCTGCCGCATGGAGCATCTGCCCGTGGAACAGAGCCGGATGCTTTTTCACAAAAGGATGGTTTTCGCCGCCGTATACCGGATCCCCCAGCACCGGATGACCGATATATGCCATGTGTACCCGGATCTGGTGGGTTCGGCCCGTTTCCAGCACCACCGAACAGTCGGTGATTCCAGCCGTTTTTCCGAGGGAAGTATAGTGGGTTACGGCGTGCCTGCCGTCCTTGGATACCGCCATTTTCTTACGATCCATGGGATGCCGGGCAATGGGCGCATTCACAGTTCCCTTTTCCTCCGGCAAGCCGCCGATCACCAGCGTCCGGTATTCCCGGTGCATGGAGTGGTCGGACAGCTGTGCGGACAGTGCCCCGTGGGCCATATCGTTTTTCGCCACACATAAAAGACCGCTTGTGTCCCTGTCAATCCGGTGGACAATTCCCGGCCGCTTCACCCCGCCCACACCGGACAGGCTGTCGCCGCAGTGCCACAGGAGGCCGTTGACCAGTGTACCCGTGGTATGACCCGGTGCCGGATGCACCACCATCCCCTGAGGCTTGTTCACCACCAGAATATCCCCGTCTTCGTATACGATATCCAGTGCCATTTCTTCCGGCACCACATCGTAATCCTCCGGCGGCGGAGTCAGTACAGTGAACACCTCTCCGGCTTTCACTTTATCTTTTTTGTTCAGCCCTCCGGCTTTCTCCGGTGTTTCACCCCGGAAAATCTGTCCGCCGTCTATGAACCGTTCTATGGCAGAGCGGGACTGACCGGTCAGCTTTGCCAGTGCTGCATCCGCTCTTGTACCGTCCAGCTCCGGCGGTATGACAATAAGGGACGAGAATTCCTCCCCGTCCCAGATTTCGTTATTCTGCATTGTTGTTCTCCCCGGCAGCGTTTTCTTCTGCCTGTGCAGTTTCCTGCTTTTCCTCAGACTTATTGTCGGTACCCAGCAGGATATCCATAGCGGGCTTCTTTGCCACAAACTCCATGTACAGCGTCCAGGCAAGAATCATGCCGCAGCCCACGCATACAAAGGAATCCGCCACGTTGAATACATAAAAATCGATTGCCCGTACGTCAATAAAATCCACCACATAGCCGAGAGCCACACGGTCGATCATATTGCCGATACCGCCGCCGATGATCATGGCAGCCGATGCCCGGATCCACCAGCTTTTCGGTTTTTCCTTAAACAGCCACACAAGGATCAGCAGAATGGACACCGTGGACAGAATCATGAATACCCACCGATGATTCGACAGCATACCAAAAGCAGCCCCACGGTTTTCCAGATAGGTCAGGTGGAGGATATCTTCCATCAGAGGCATGGTGTCGATAGGCTGCAGATGGGTCACAGCCAGATATTTCGTCCATTGATCCAGTGCTACAGCGGCAAGGATCATTAACAGTGTCCAGAGCATGGGTTCTCCTTATTTATTTCCGTGTTTCTTTGGTTTTGCCGGTTTCTGCGCATCCATCAGCGGTTGTCTGCGGATCTGCGCCACATTGTCAGCACTCTTTTTGGAGTTATAGATAAAATCAAACTCACTGGTCAGACCATTGCTCCTGCCTTCCTCAGCTTCAAAAAGATCGTCCAGCGTATCCGGATTCCGGACAGGCGCAGACTGTTTGGCAGGCGCAGCGTTCTTTGGCCGGTTCAGATAGGCATTGGCAATATCGGAAAGGAATTCTTCTTCGCCGTCCTCTTCCTCTGTCGGAACATCTGTATCCGGCTGTTCCGCATATGCCCGGGCAATCAGATCGTCTTCCTCTTCCTCATCCTCGGCTGCAAAAATGGCAAAAGGATCTTCTTCTACATCTTCCGGCAGCTCCGGCTCCCGTTCTGCGCGATGTTTTTTCCAGTCGATCCGCAGCAGCGCATCATCCTCGTCATCGTCCGTGTACAGAGATGCCAGAATATCGTCATCGTTCGCAGGTTCTTCTGCCGCAAGGGCTTCCAGAGGCATAAATGTCTCGTTTTCCGTGTCTTCCGGTAATGCTTCCGGAAGGTCCGTCGGATATCCCTGCGGTTCATCTTCCGTCTGGTATCCGGCACTCAGCGCTTCCTTGGTTTCGTAGAACCGGTCTGTCAGCCGTGCCAGTTCTTCCAGCTCTTCGATATGCTTTGCATACATATTGAACACGGACTGACGGAAAGATTCGATTTCCGCCACCATGCGGTCAGCAATATTATTCTGGGCAGCAACAAAATCCGCATCTTCCGCTGCGGTTTCCGGAACCGGTTTTGCGGCAGGAATCTGTGCCGCCTTTTCTTCTGCCTGCTTCAGAATCCCGGCAGCTGCCGTTTCCGCATCCGCAAGCAGTCTTGCAGCTTTCTGTTTTGCGGTGTCCAGTACCCGTGCAGCTTCCTTCTTTGCAGCCTCAACCAGTGCACCTGTTTCCGCAGCAATTTTTTCTTTTTCCTTCAGGGCTTCTTCCCGGTATTCATTCTGTCCGGCAGCCTGTACCGTCATCTTCCGGCGCAGTTCCACACATTCCTGTACCAGAGCACTGTACCGATCATTTACATATGCCAGATATGTATCCACTTCTTCGCAGGAATAGCCCCGCACCGCTTTGGAAAACTCAACGTTCCGCAGTTTCAGTTCAGCCTGTGCCATATAAGGTACCTCCCTGTTCATTATTTCATTTATATTTCCGGCAGAGGATCCGGCGGCGGCCCCGCTTGGTTTCCTCGTCGGTCCGATCCACCCGGTATTTTCCGTATCCCCGGATGGTCAGCACATCTCCCGGAACAATCTGCCTGTCTACATCCAGTACCGGATTATAGTTCCGTTCCACCATTCCGGCCCGCACAAGACCGGCAGCTTCTTCTCTGGAAAGATTGGTCAGCGCACGCACCACCCCGTCAATCCGCGGCGTAGCGGCTGTCACGGAAATGTTTTCATACTGTCTGGGAATCTCCATAAACGGATCTGTTTCTGTCCGGCGGATTCTGACAGAGTCTCTTCCGATCCGGGTCAGGTTTTCTGTCAGATAAACCGCCATATCCGGTGTTGTAAAGACCAGCGCACCTTCTTCTGTCACCACAATCTCTCCCAGTACCGACCGCTCGATTCCCAGAGCCAGGATTGCACCCATGAAATCCCGATGGGACAGGGCGGCAAAGCCGGAGCCGGTAATCTGCAGCGCACAAAGCGGAATCTCCTCCCCAAGGGACGGATCCTCCCGCAGCAGAGAGGCAAACCATGCTTCTCTGGCAGCATCAAATGCACCTTCATACCCCCCCCTCGGCAGGGGAGCCGGCTCTGTCATCCGCCAGTCCGGCAGAAAAACTGCCATGGTCCGCTCACAGCCCAGACATCCGCCCCAGAAAAAGGCTCTGTCTGCCTGATGACACCGGAGCAGTGCATCATGTACCAGCAATCGCTCTCTGGGTGTAAGAAAAGGCATGGCAGCTGTTGCATATTCTGCAGAGGCAGCCATTTCCGCAGCCCTTGCACAGAGAAGCTGCTCTTCTTTGGTAATTTCCGATTCCATAATTTTCCTTTCAGATGAGCATGGACAGGATGGAGATCAGGATAAATGTGAAGAAAAAGGACATATCGATAGGCAGACCCTGAAACAGATCGAACCGTTCCAAAAGCACCCGTACCGGATAGATCACCGGCTCTGTCATGGCGTGCAGAAACCGCACCAGCGGATTGTCTTCGTCCAGCGGAAACCAGCTCAGGATCGCCCGTCCCAGCATCAGCAGCTCCAGCGCACCCAGCAGTACGGACAGAGTCATTTGCAGAATATAAAGCAGCGTATTCAAGAGTACTCCTTCGTTAAAACCAGTATAAAAAACCTGAGCTACACCGGAAATGGTATAGCTCTGTTCTGTTTCGTATGAAGACCCAAAATGGGTACAGAAACAAAGCCCTGCTGCTTTGCATTTGTAGCAGAGTGTTTCCGGTTATATGTAGAAGGGGCGTCAGACTCAGTTAAAATCGCCGAATTCGTCTTCAGCAGGTTCAGATGCGGGTTCTTCTTCTCTCACGGGCTTCTGACGGTTCTTCAGCTGTGCATCGCCCACATCCACATTGGAGGGAGTGATCACATATGCCTGATTGGCAATCCGCTTGATGGAGCCGTCGATGGAATAAGCAACACCGGACAGGAAGTCGATCAGTCTGCGGGAAGTTTCCTTGTTGGTGTTTTCCAGGTTCAGCACAACAGTGCACTTGTTCAGCAGATGGTCAGCGATCTGGGATACGCTGTCAAAGCTCTGAGGCCGAACAACCTGCATCTTGATATTGTTGCCGGACAGGCTGAGACCGCCGCCCATAACAGGAGCAGAATTCTGCATAGGAGCTGCCATTCCGCCCATGGGAGGATTCATGCCGCCGGCCATCTGCATATCGCTGTCGTCTTCCCCGTCGTTGTAGCCGTCGAAGCCGCCGTAGTAATCATCGTCGTATGCTTCGTCGTATGCGTCATTGGTGCCGGTTACTTTCTTGATTCGATCCATAAGTCCCATTTTTTGCCTCCGTTTATTTCAACTGCTTGTTTTACAGTATTTTCAGATCTGATAATTTCTTGCCCCGAAAAGAGCACTACCCACTCTTACCAGGGTTGCCCCTTCCATAATGGCTTCTGCAAAAGTATCGCTCATGCCCATGGATAAAATGGGGTCTTCTATATTATGCTTGTTTTTTGCGAAAAAGTCAATAAAAATCCGATAAGATTCCTGAAAATATTTTCGAACTGCCGATTTTTCTTCACAGATCGGTGCCACAACCATCATTCCCCGCAGTTTCAATGCCGGCATTTCGGCAATCTGTGCCAGAAACTCCGGCGCTTCCTCCGGGAATATGCCGCTTTTGGCTTCTTCCCTTCCGGCATTCACCTGCACAAGAATAGGGGTCACGACTTCCTTACGGACACTTTGCCGGGCGATTTCCTCTGCCAGATGTACCGAATCCACCGAATGGATCAGATCCGCTTTACCCACCAGATATTTCACCTTATTGGTCTGCAGATGTCCGATAAAGTGGTACTGTCCGTACGGATGCACCTCTTCATATTTTTCGGTAAACTCCGTCTGCCGGTTCTCTCCCGCCATGGTCAGGCCGCAGTGGGTCATGAGATAGGCGATATCCTGTGCCGGATAGGTTTTGGATGCCGCCAGCAGGGATACCTCCGCTCCTGTGCCGCGCTGATTCACAGCTGCATGGATCTGCTCCATAACTCTGCTGTAATTCTCAGTCAGCTCGATTTTTCTTTCCTCTGTCATCATTATTCTATTGCCTTTTTTATAATAAATCCGGAAATTCCGGGATTATCCTGATATTCGGTAAAAAGCTGTCATATACTTATCTTGCTTCTTACCTCTGTCCTAACCAATTACCTTACCGACTTCCAGTTCCGTACCTTCTGTGATGATCACATCGTTCATCCGCAGCCAGCCGTACGGACAATCCGGATCTTCTTCGCCTTCCACACAGATGTAATACCCGTCACCTTCGTATACGATCAGAATCCGTTTGAACGTTACGGTGACTTCGTCCAGCACATATACCCCTTCCCAGCCGTCCAGTATACGGACAGCAGAAGCCGGTACGGAAAAACCGCGGTAATCCGCTGTGGAAATCTGTACAGGCTGCATCCGTGTGTAGTCAAAACCGGCCGGAATGGATTCACAGACGAAAACAGCAATGGCTCCTGTGCCGGGCAGTTCCGGAATCACAGTATCCAGTTTCATCCGCAGACTTTTGTTGCCGTTGTAGGGGAACACCAGCGTATAACTGTATCCGTCTTCCAGTTCGGCTGCTTCTGTCTTGGTGATAGGGCATGCCAGATACCAGCGGAAATCCGTCACCAGCTTTCCTACACACTGGGTCTGCCTCTTCGGTGCCTGAGGTTCTTCCTCCACCAGCTCCATGAATACATCATAGGTCATGTCATCCAGCTTGTCCGCGGCAAATACGGCTTCATATCCGTCTACGGATGCCGGAGAAAAATAATATCCGGACTGCGGGGTATAATAGGTTTCCAGGCAGGAACCCAGCTGCGCCTTCAGTGCATTCCGTTCCTCTTTGAGGAGAGCGATCTGGGTTGAATAATCCGTCATGCTGCCGCCCAGAATTTCCCGCTTCTTGATATTCACAAGAAAGGATGTACGCATGGTCACCGCTTCTCCGAAAGAACCGTTTTCCACCTGGGCACGGATATCCTGAACATTCTGGAAAATGGCAGCATCCAGCCCCGAAGTATTCACCTGAGAAACATCGTCCGCCTGGCTTCTTTCCAGCAGTGACAGCTGAGAATCGATTTCTTCGATACGTGCCGTAATATCCGGTGAGGTACCTTCATATATATCTGCTGCTCTGTCGTATCTTGCCACTCTCTGACCATCTGCTACTGCCGGTGTCACGCTGCCGGTATTGCTGGAAGATGCATACAGCACCGTTTCTTCCCGCAGAATATATCCTTCCGCATAAATCGTTTTGCTCTGATCCACATAGACAGCATTCTGAAGACCCAGCGGATTTTCAAAACTGTCTGTCAGGTGATAAGAAATATAAAAAATAATTCCCAGAGCAAGAAGGCCGCTGCAGAGTGTGATCAGGGTCCGTTTCAGGTATTGCTTATTGAATATTTCGAAAAAGCGCATGCTTCCCGGATCCCCCATTTTCTGTTCTGCCGACAGGCATAGATATATATTTTATATATTATACCACAAAACGATGTGGATTTATCTTATATGCGTGATTGTTTACAATTATTTTAAAAGATTTCCAGTCTTAAGCATTCCGTCAAAGAGATAAAAAAGTACAGCCCGCAGATTTACCGCAGGCTGTACAGATACAATCGGAGTTTCTGTCAGACTCAGGCAATAGACATGACCGTGCAGCCCAGCTGTTCACCGATTTTCCCTTCATCGCTCCGGCAGGTATACAGAATGCACTGTACACCGGAACTGCACATGGCCTCCAGCGCCATAGCCAGGCGGTCACAGTCCACAGCCGCAAAGGTTTCGTCCATAATCATGGGCGGCACTTCTTTGCCGTTTTCTCCGAACAGGGTCTGTGCCAATGCCAGGCGGAGGGAAATATAAGCCAGATCCGCAGTCCCTTTGGACAGCAGATCCACAGAGTTGGAACCGTTACGGGATTCAAACTGCAGTCCGAAGGAAGGATCCATGGCAATATGGTCATACTTTCCGCCGGTGGCAGCGCTCATGGTTTCGGAAGCTTTGGCAGTGATTGTGGGAATCAATGTAGTCCGCAGGGACTGTCCGGCGCTCTGCAGGGCTTCCTGTGCCAGCGCATAAGCGTCATGCTGTCTGGACATTTCCGCAATCTCTTCTTCCACTCTCGCCAGCTGACCGGCCAGAATATCGGGAGAAGCACCGTCCTGGCTGCAGGATGCCAGAACATGTTCCAGTTCCGCTTCTTTTCTCGCCTGCGCATTCCATGCACTGACAGCAAAGTCACGTTCCTTCTGGAGTCTTGCCATGGCAGCCGCATCCATCTGCATAGCGGCCTTGCCTGCAGGTGTTGCCGCGATCTTCTTATATTTGGCAATCAGTTCCGCTCTGTCCAATCCGGAAATAGCTTCCTTCAGAACATCCAGACGGCCGGAGAGGTTCTCCACTTTGGCACGGACGGTTTCTCTGTCGGCAGCTACCTTGTCCGCTTTCTTCTGCAGTGCTTCCAGCGTTTCTTCGGGATTGGCACCGGCTGCTACACCGCAGGCTGCGGCAAGAGCCTGAATCTGTGCTGCTGCATTTTCGTTCACAGCACCGTTCTGGCCGGCAGACATCTTACGGCCTTCATCGCCTTCTTCCGCAATTTCATCCAGTTCATCCAGGGAATCCACATTCCATTCATCCAGAATATCCTGCAGAAGGGAAAGATTCTTACCCTGCATAATGTAAAATACCACACCGATGATCACGAACAGACCCATGGCACAGAAAGGTACAATGAACTGATTGGAAGGAAAGCCGAAATACACCATGACGGCACCGGCAGCCAGAGCCACGAGCCCCGCAATCGCCATG
This sequence comes from Oscillospiraceae bacterium, assembly GCA_015064285.1. GTDB lineage: Bacteria > Bacillota > Clostridia > Oscillospirales > CAG-272 > UMGS1696. The sequence goes on from SVSN01000026.1 coordinate 16,150, forward strand.
GTAATGGCAACAGCCAGGAACAGTCTGGATTTGGATTCCAGATATTCCCCATCCTCCAGAGCAGCGGAAGCATCTTCATTGCGCATTTTCAGGCGGGAACCGGTTCCGGACATTTCCGCATCCTGTGTGCCGGCATTTCTGATGGCATTCAGCTTATCCTGCAGGTCGGAAAACGGCGGTGCGCTCAGCACATCCAGCGCGCTCTGGTAACTCTTGAGCTTACCGGCGGTTTCTTCCGCAGCAGCCAGCTTTTTGCAAAGGTTTACGGTTTCCGCCGCATCCAGCGCTTCTTCAGCCTGTTCTTTTTTCTCTTCCAGTTCCTGCCGTTTCCGTGCTGCGGTTTCCAGGGCTGCCTGGGCATCCAGCACCTTGGCAGACTGATCGGCAGCAGCAGCCAGAGCTTCTTCCAGTCTGGCCTTTTCTTCTTCCTTTTCCCGGATCTTGCCGCCGGCGGAATTTTTGGGCAGCAGATCCCGTCTTGCCTGGTTCAGCCGATCTCCGGCTTTTTTCAGATCCACGTTTTCATCTGCCGACTGAAGCATATTTTCCACGGCACCGGAGAGACTGGTTCCATCGGGCCGCACTGCATTCACCTGCCCGATATAGGCAGTATTGACAAACACGGATTCATTCACACCAAAGAAATATTCTCCCGGATTCTTTTCGGGAATGACCTTGTTGGTTCTGGTATCCACAATCCGTACATTGTCCCGCATACTTTCTCTGACACCGTCACTGTCGATCATAGTGACCCGCTCCACACGCCATACGTTTCCGTCCGCCGCTTCAAACAGAAGCCAGCCGCCGGATTTTGCACCTGTCAGATACCGCATACGATCCGGACTGTTCTTGGAACCGGGTCCGTAGAAGATATACTTGATAAACGCAGCCAGCGTACTTTTACCGGATTCATTGGGTCCTTCCAGAATGTTGACACCTTCCTCCAAACGGAAAAACCGTTCTCGGAGAGTGCCGAAGGACTGCACGTAAATTTCCTGAATTTTCATGGCCTTACCCCTTAACTGTTTATTTCTGTAATTATTTACCTGTGATATTTTCACCTGCGATGGCTGCCAGTCCGTACCGCAGCGCCCGCATGGCGGTTTCCCGTTCTACGGAATCCTTTGAGGTCAGCGCAGGTTCCAGAGACCGATAAAAGGCGCCTCTGATTCCGCTGTCCGCCGCCAGTGCCTGCAGATTGAGAGAAGGTACCGTTTCGTCCTCTGTTTTCAGGCAGAACAATCCCTGGTTTCCCAGCAGATCCGGATTGATGACCAGTCCTTCCGCCGTGGTTCCCGTAAACCGCAGCTGAAGCAGAACATCTTCACCGTACTTTTTTTCCGCAATCCAGTGTTCCGCCAGCGTCCGCACTTCTTCCATGGTAACACACCCGGAAACGTCCAGCGAACCGGTTTCATACCGCCTCTTGGAAAAACGTACCCGCTTCATCCGCACAACTGACTGGCTGCCGTCTTTGTCAATCTCCACCACACAGGCACCTTTCGGCCCTGTTTCGGTAAAATTCCGTGGTTCCAGACAGCCGCAATACGCCCATCTTTCTCCGGCTTTCGGCGGGTTGTGCCAGTGCCCCAGTGCTGCGTAATCAGCACCGAATGCCCGGAGATCCGCTTCTTTCAAGGGCCCGCTTGAACTGTCCGTCAGCAGATCACAGTGACAAACCAGCAGATTGATCTGCGCCGGATCTGTCACACTTCTGCCCCGCAGCAGATTATCATACAGGTTTTTATCGGAAAAACCGTATCCCCAGACCGTCAGATTCAGTTCCGGAAAAGAAACACTGTCCAGCTTCGGTTCCCGGAAAACATGCACATTATCGGGAAACACCGTCCGGCGCCATACGCTGTCCGTGCCTGCATAATCATGGTTGCCGGGAGCAATACAGATATGTCCTTCGAATTTTTCAAATTCCTGCACCATCAGCCGTACGGTTTCCCGGGTCACATACTGGTTGTCAAAGATATCCCCCGCCATCAGAATCACATCCATGCCGTACATCCGGGCATAGGTCATCATCGAGGTAAAGGCAGCCCGCATCTCGTTTTTCCGGATCTGTGCCTGTCTCTCGTCCAGGGAAGCAAACGCCGTATCCAGATGCAGGTCGCCCGTATGTAATACTTTCAGCATACAGGATTCCTTTTTGCTTTTTTCGAGTGATACAGTATGTACACACACTTTTTTCATAGGCGTATACTCATACATTTTATAGTATAACACATTTTCCGACAGGAAGCAAGAGGAACTTTCCAGGTTCTTTCCATTTTTCTTGAAATCTGAAACTATTTTCTTTTCAGAGTGGTCAGAAACACCTGTCGGAACCATACGGAGACAAAACACCAAAAAGTCCCCTGTGCCTCTTGCATCACCATCAAAAATATGCTATAATAAAATACTAAGTTTCTATTTATTATTGAATTGCGAGGTACCCATGCCCAGATACAGAAGAAACCGGATCAATGAATCCGTGACAGAAGAGGTCTCCGCCATCCTGCGGGAGGTCAAGGATCCCCGGGTAGCCGGCGCTCTGATGACCATCACCGGCAGCGATGTGACCGCAGACCTGAAATTCGCCAAAATCTATTATTCGGTATACGGTGAATTCACCGAAGAAGAAGAAAAAGAACTGAAAAAAGGGCTCCGCTCCGTTTCATCCTTTATCCGCAGCCAGCTGGCCCAGCGCCTGAATCTGCGGATCACCCCGGAGCTTTCTTTCATCCGTGACAACGGTGTAAAGCACGGTGCGGACATTGCCGCCATCCTGAAAACGCTGGAAGACAAGCGGACGGACACAGAAGTACAGGAGGAGGAAGATGATGATGAATGACGGACAGTTCACCATGGCGGCGGAAGAAGAACAGTTCCCTGCCATTTCTCTGGAAGAAATCTGCGATATCATCGAAAGCTCTCCCCGGATGCTGATTCTGACCCATGTAAACCCGGACGGAGACTGCATCGGTTCCGCCTTTGCCCTGAAGCTTCTGGTGGAAGCAGCCGGCGGCAGCGCACGCTGCGTGAACCCCACTGAGCTGCCCAAGAGACTGCGTTTTCTCATGAGCGGTCAGGACGACATGATCTTTGCGGAAGACGAATCCACCGAAGAATACGACGTGATCTGCGCCGTGGACGTGGCCTCTCCCATGCAGCTGGGAGATCTGGGCCGTATCATGGATCAGGTGGACTTCATGATCGACCACCACGGTGTGGGCACCCATTTTGCCCCCTGGTTTGTAGACGAAACTGCCTCTGCTGCGGGGGAAATTGTGTATGACATTTACGCCACCCTGGCTGCCAGAGGTCACTTTACCGCCTGTCCCGATGCCGCACGACGGATCTACGCCGCCATGGTATCGGACACCGGCAGCTTCAAGTTCTCCAACACCACCCCCAAGACCCATCTGATCGCGGCGGATCTGGTGAACATCATCAACACGGCGGAAGACGGCGGCATGGACACCTCCGATGTATGCCGGAGCCTGTTCGGACAGCGCACCCTGAAGGAACTGACCGCCCAGATGCTGGCCATCCAGAACCTGCATTTCTATGAAGAAGGTTCTCTGGGTGTGGTGGTCTTTACCCAGCAGATGCTCTCAGACGCCGGACTGACGGAAGAAGAAATCGGCAATGTCGTGGATACGCCCCGCGGGGTAGAAGGGGTTCTTGTAGGCCTCTCCATCCGGCAGACGGCGGCAGATCCCCGGCAGTACAAGGTTTCCTCCCGTGCCAATGTGGAATGTGACGTATCCGCGGTCTGCGCATCCTTCGGCGGCGGCGGGCATGTACGGGCTGCGGGCTGCACCGTGGAAGCGGACTCCGTGGAAGAAGCGGAAGCCATGGTCATCGGTGCCTTTGCCGAAGCGGTCAGAAACTATAAAAATCAGTAAAGCGAGGACGACACAGTGGGAAAATCCAAACCGGCTGAGGTATCCGGCATTCTGATCGTACACAAGCACGCGGGCTGCACCTCCCACAACATCATCTCCATGTGCCGCCGCCTGTACCAGACCACACAGGTGGGTCACACAGGCACGCTGGATCCCATGGCCACGGGGGTACTGCCCATTCTGATCGGCCGGGCGGTAAAAGCCTCGGATTATGTGATGGCGGAGGACAAGCGGTACATTGCGGAAATGGAGCTTGGGTACACCACAAACACGGAAGACTCCACCGGAGAAGTGCTGACACGGCACGAAGGTGCTCTGCCGGATGCGGAAACGGTACAAGAAGTCTGCGCCCGGTTCACAGGAACGATTGCCCAGGTGCCGCCCATGTATTCCGCACTGAAGGTAGGCGGCCGCAAGCTGGTGGATCTGGCCAGAGAAGGGGTGGAGGTGGAAAGAGAGCCACGGATGGTGGAAATCATGTCCCTCTCCTGCGACCCCATCCCGGAAGAAGACGGCAGTGTGCGCCGGTACCGGCTGGATGTAAGCTGTTCCAAGGGAACCTACATCCGTACCCTTTGTGCGGACATCGGTAAGGCGCTGGGCTGCGGTGCGGTGATGAGCGCCCTGACCCGGGTACGTACCGGCGGCTACACCATTGAAGAAGCCTACACCATCGATCAGCTGAACGAAATGACTTATGAAGAGCGCCTGACCCTGCCCCGGCCGGTGGAAACCCTGTTCACCGATCTGCCGGAGGCGAATGTGTCAGATTTTTATGCCAAGCTGGTCCGCGGCGGCACGGAGCTGTATCAGAAGCGGCTTCACGTGGATCTGGAACCGGGACAGCTGATCCGTCTGCGGCATAAAGGGGAGTTTTTCGCCCTGGGCAAAGCGGATGTGATGGACGGGCAGAAAGTTATCCGGCCGGAAAAGCTGTTTGTGCTGTAAAGCCCAAACCGGCACACGGCAAACTGTATTACTCAATCAATCACGAGGAAAAAATCATGTATATCGACAACAAAGGCCGCAAGTGGTTCAAAGGGAATCTGCATATGCATACCACCGAATCCGACGGGGCGCTGACCCCTGCCGAAGCGGCTGCACTGTATGCGGAAAACGGCTACGACTTTATTGCCCGTACCGATCACTGGAAGGTAGGGCCGGCGGATGAATTTGACTGCCTGCTCTGCCTGACCGGGTGCGAATACAACATCGGTGCCCGTCCCTCCGAAGGGGTTTACCACATCGTCGGCGTGGGGATGGAAGCCGATCCCCAGCTCCGCAGAGGCACACCGGAAAATCCCCTGACCGGACAGGAAATCGTGGAAACCATCCACCGTTTCGGCGGGATTGCCATCATCGCCCATCCGGCATGGAGCCTGAACACCCCGGAACAGATTCTTGCCATTCACAGGGAGACACCCTTTGACATGACCGAAATCTACAACTCCACCTCCGATATGCCCCGGAACTGCCGTCCCTACAGCGGGCTGATCACCGATATGCTGGCCTCTGCGGGCACATACCTGCCTCTGGGTGCCGCAGACGACTCCCACCTGTACGCACCGTGGGACCGCTGCCGCAGCTTTATCTGGGTGCAGGCGGAAACCTGTACCAGAGAAGCCATTCTCGATGCCATCCGTGCAGGCAGATTCTACGCCTCCCAGGGTCCCCGTCTGGAAGTACGTTTTGAAGACGGTAAGATTCTGGTGGACTGCGATCCGGTGGATGAAATTGTGTACTATTCGGACGCCGTATGGACAAACCACCGCTCCGATGTGGGCACCGGCCTGACCCACGGGGAATATACCCCCGCCGCCCTTGACACATTCATCCGAGTGGAAGTAAAGGACAAAGACGGGAACTACGGATGGAGCCAGTATATTCCAATTCAGAAATAAGAATTATGTCAATGATGATTAACTAATCTGTTCGCAAAAGGGAAACGCGGCTTTTTGAAAAAAGCCTGGCAAAAACTTTAAAAAGGATTTTTGCAGAATGGAGCCCCTGCAATTCCATGTGCCATTGGATATTGTATATCCAAGACCCAAGAAATAGTGAAGTGAGCTCGCAGGTACCAAGCCTGCTCGCCGTAGCCGGTTTCCGATTGCAGGATATAGTTAATCATCGGTTACTTAAGAATTTCCAAAAACAGCAGAGCGTTCCGACATCGACAGACTTTTGATTCTGTCAGGTGCAGAAACGCTCTGTTTTTATCAGATTCTGTATGGGAACGACTCCCGATTCATCCGTCTGACAGGCCTGATACCTGAATGCATGAAGTGTATCGTATTCTGTATTGTTTACAGCGGCCGTATCATGAGCGGACGACTCCCGAACCGTTCCCGGAGATTACCGGCGGTACAGTCATACTCTGTCTTCCCCATCATTTTAATTCTTAATTCATAATTCTCAATTCTTAATTAGACATGGCAGTGGTCGCAGCTGGCTTCCTTGAACTGTTCCGGGTCGTATTCGATACCGTTTTTGTCGTAGTAATCCTTGATGGCGGCCTTCACCGCTTCTTCCGCCAGAACGGAACAGTGCACCTTATGGGGCGGAAGACCACCCAGTGCTTCCACCACGGCTTTATTGGTCAGCTCCAGCGCCTTGTCCAGCGGCTGTCCCTTGATCAGCTCCGTGGCCATGCTGCTGGAAGCGATAGCGGAACCGCATCCGAAAGTATTGAACTTCACATCACTGATAATCCCGTCCTCGATCTGCAGATATATCTTCATAATATCGCCGCATTTGGCGTTGCCCACTTCGCCCACACCGGAGGCGTTTTCCAGTTCGCCCACGTTCCGGGGATGCAGAAAGTGTTCCATCACTTCGGGGCTGTAGAGGGGGTTATTGCTTGTCAGATTGATAGCCATATTGTATCCTTTCCTGCCTATGGCAGATTACATTCGTTTGGACTTCGTGAATTTCACAGGGTTCAGCCGAGAATATGCTTTGCTTTCCCGGATTCCAGATCCTTCCACACCGGGGAGATGCTGCGGAGATATTCTACCACCTGGGGCAGAATCTCACAGATTTTTTCCACATCTTCCATGGTGTTCTCTCCGGACAGGGTCAGTCTGAGGGAGCCGTGCGCCACCTCATGAGGCCGTCCGATAGCCAGCAGCACATGGCTGGGATCCAGGGATCCGGAGGTGCAGGCGGAACCGGAGGATGCCTCGATGCCGTTGGCATCCAGCAGGAGCAGCAGGCTCTCCCCCTCGATGCCTTCAAAGCACAGGTTCACATTCCCCGGCAGCCGGTTTTTCCGGTCCCCGTTCAGAGCGCTGTAAGGAATTTCCGTCAGCCTGTCAATCAGCGTTTCCCGCAGACTCAGCAGGTGTGCAGTTTTTTCTTCTTTCTCCCGTACGGCATCCTCGAGGGCTGTGACCATGGCCAGGATTCCCGGCAGGTTTTCCGTTCCGGCTCTTTTACCCCGTTCCTGCGCACCGCCGCTGATCAGCGTATAGGGTACCACACCCCGCTTCACAATCAGTGCACCCACGCCCTTCGGCCCATGGAATTTGTGGGCGGACAGGGACAGCAGGTCAATTTTTTCCCCCGCGAAATCCACATCCAGAATGCCCACAGCCTGTACCGCATCGGTATGGAACAGCACCTTTTTCTCTGCGCAGATTTCACCGATTTCCCGGATGGGCTGGATGGTACCGATTTCATTGTTTGCGTACATCACGGATACCAGCGCCGTCTCCGGAGTAATGGCTTCCCGCAGTTCTTCTACCCGTACCAGTCCGTCTTCGTGGACATCCAGCAGGGTGACACGGATGCTCAGTTCCTTTTCCAGCTGCTGCAGAGTGTGCAGAACTGCATGGTGCTCAAATCTGGTGGAGATCACATGATTCTTCCCTTTTTTCAGACCTGCCATTACAGCGGTGCGGATCGCCTGGTTGTCGGATTCGCTTCCGCCGGAGGTGAAGTACACTTCCCTTGGTTCGCAGTGGAGCAGAGCCGCCATTCTTGCTCTGGCTTCTTCCAGTGCGGCTTTGGCGTTTTGGCCGGTGATATGCAGACTGGAGGGATTTCCCCACAGGCTTCCGGCAGCGTTCATATAGGTACGCAGAGCGTTTTCACTCATGCGGGTCGTAGCAGCATTGTCAGCGTATATCATAAATGTTCCTCCCGGTTTTATTTTCCTATTCTTTCTGTAGGAATTTTAGCACAGTATTCCCACTTTGTCAATAGGAATTACAAAAAAACTTCTTGATTTTTTTGCAAAGCAGTCTCTTGAATTCCTACAAGTTTTGTGGTAAAATAAACATACTGTATCAACAAACCGGAGGTATCAGCATATGATGATCTCGACCAAAGGCCGGTACGCCCTGCGGATCCTGCTGGACATTGCGGCATCGGCTGCGGAAACGGAATATATTTCCCTGGGAGACGTAGCGCTCCGGCAGGAAATCTCCATGAAATATCTGGAAGCCATTGTAGCCAGTCTGGCCCGTGCGGAACTGGTGGAAAGCAAACGGGGCAAGGCGGGCGGTTATCGCCTGGCAAGACCGGCGGATGCCATTTCGGTGGCGGATGTGGTAAAGGCGGCAGAAGGGGGGATTTCCCCGGTGGCCTGTCCCGAATGCGACGGTGTCTCCTGCAGCCGGGCGGGAAACTGCCTGACAGTAGATCTCTGGAAGCATCTTGACAACATGATCGAACACTGTCTGTCGGCGGTATCTCTGGCGGATCTGCTCTCCGGCCGGAATCTGTCGGAAATTTTCCGGGAAATCTGACAAATCCCATCTGTGTTTTTCAGGTATTTTCAGCCTTGACACATTTTTCCGGAAGTGGTATAATTTTTATCAGTTTAGTAATTATTTTACCACTACACAGGAGAGACACACATGAAACGTATGAGGAATCTGTCGGCGCTGTTTCTGGCTGTTCTGACAGCTCTGCTGCCCATGGCCGGATGCGGAAATCAGGTACAGGAATCCCAGACGGATACCACCCCTGCTGATACTGCCGCCATTGAAACCGAACCGGCGGAAACCAAGCTCACCCCCGACCTGCCGGAAAAGGATTTTGAAGGCTATTCCTTCCGGATGATGACCAAGGGTCTGTACAACGTACACTGGCGTTCCATTGACGCCGTGGCGGAAGAGCTGACCGGCGAACCCATCAACGACGCCGTATTCAACCGGAACACCTATGTTTCCGAAACCTATAATGTGAAGTTTGAAGAAATCATCCATACGGACATGAACCCCACTCCCATGGCCCAGAAGTTCATCCAGGCCGGGGAAGACGGTTTCGACGTGCTGCTGCACGGGAACGAAATGCGTACTCTGATCACCGGCGGGATGATGCTGGATCTGAACACCATTCCCTACATGGATCTGGAGAAGCCTTGGTATGACCAGAACGCCAACGCTTCCCTGTCCATTGCCAACCAACTGTACCTGACCGCAGGCGACATGACCATCATGGACAACAACGCCACCTGGTGTCTCCAATTCAACAAGGCACTGGCAGAAGATCTGAATCTGGGCAACCTGTACGACATGGTAAAGGAAGGCAAGTGGACCATGGATGTGCTGCTGTCTGCTGTGGAACTGGCTTCCCAGGACCTGAACGGAGACGGCGTGCACGATGAATTTGACCAGTGGGGCATCGAAGGAGAAAGCTTCAATACCACAGCCCTGATGATGGGTGCCGGCGTCCAGATTTTTGAAAAAGACGAAAATGATATGCCCGTCCTTGCCATCGGCACAGAACATTTTTATAACACATTTGAAAAAGCTGTGGCCATCAACGGCAACATGGACTTCTGTCTCCATGTAGACAACTACACAAGCAAGTACCCCGGCGAATCCGTATGGAGCGACTGCATGGACAAATGTTTCTCGGAAGGCCGTGCACTGTTCAACTTTGCCGGTATGAACCGTGTAACCCTGTTCCGTGAAATGGAAACCGACTTCGGGATCCTGCCCATTCCCAAGTGGGATGAAGAACAGGAAAGCTACCACAATGTTGTGAGCCTGTGGTGTGCCGCACTGATTGCCGTACCGAAAACAGCCGGCGATACGGAACGTACAGGTGTGATTCTGGAAGCGCTGAACGCGGAATCCATGTACACCCTGACCCCTGCGTACTATGACATTACCCTGCAGGGGAAATCCGTCCGTGATGAAGAATCCGCCGATATGCTGGACATCATCTTTGAGTCCCGCGTGTATGATCTGGGCAACATGTTTGCCTGGGGCGGTGTTTTCGACCTGCCCGGTTCTCTGACCCGCAGCGGTGCGGACAAGATTGCTTCTCAGGTAGAAACCAAGAAGAAGGCTACGGAAACCGATATGCAGAAGACGCTGGACGCCATTCTGGCAAACTGAGTCCGCTGCAGTTACATATTCCCCCGAAGACATCGTTCTCCGGGGGATTTTTCTATAGAAAAAACTGACACCGGTTTCAGCCGATGCCAGTTTTGTAATTTGGGGAAGTATTACAGCAGATGCGCCCGCATATCCTCTCCGGACATGGCAGACAGATCCGCAGGGGCGATATCGAAAACGGTCTTGCAGCCGATTTCTCCGCGCCGGTTCAGACGGTATACCGCTCTGGCGTAGGCTACCAGCACGCTGGAGGTAAATTCCGGGTTGGAGTCCAGCTGGAGAGAGTATTCGATCCGGTGCTTGTGTTCACCGTTTCTGCCGGTGCTGCCGGTACGGATCACAAAGCCGCCGTGGGGGATACCCTTGTGGTCTCTGTCCAGTTCTTCCTGGGAGATAAAGTGAACCGTGGTATCATAGTCTGCAAAATACTTGGGCATGGTCACGATTTCCCGCTCGATTCTCGCCAGATCCGCCCCTTCCTTTGCCACAACATAGCAGAGACGGGTGTGCTTTTCACGGGTGGTCAGTTCCGGATTCGTACCGGTCCGTACAGCCTCCAGTGCGGCTTCTACCGGACAGGTATACTGTCTGGCATCGGCAACCCCTTCGATCCGGCGGATGGCATCGGAATGGCCCTGGCTTACTCCCTTGCCCCAGAAGGTATAGTCCTTTCCGTCAGGAAGAATACAGTTTGCGTACAGCCGGTTCAGGGAGAACATCCCGGGGTCCCATCCCACGGAAATGGCAGCAGTCTTCCCGCCCTCTCTGGCAGCGGCGTCCACATTGGCAAAGTGCTTCGGAATGTCTGCATGGGTATCAAAGCTGTCGATGACATTGAAATGCTTTGCCAGTGCCGGGGTCATGGCGGGCAGATCGGTTGCGCTACCGCCGCAGATGATCAGCACATCGATCGCATCTTTGTACTGTTCGATATCCTGCGCCGCATAGGCCTTTGCGCCGTCCGTAGCCAGCTTCAGGGTGGCGGGATCCCGTCTGGTGAACACACCGAACAGCTCCATATCGGGATTCTGCCGGATGGCCAGTTCCACACCCTTACCCAGATTGCCGTAGCCGTAAATACCAATTCTCATATCTGTATCCTCACTGTGATTTGTTTGCGTTTTATATGTATTATTATACTCTGCCGGTGGGAATTTGTAAATGCCTTTTTGCCACCGGAAACAGAAAAAAGTACAGCCCTGAAGACTGTACTTTTCGTATGTTTTTCCGGAATCTCACTGTCCCAGAACCGCAAGCAGGGTCATGCCGTAGATCCGGGCCAGAAAATCGTTGGGATGGTTCACATTGTTCCCGGTCATGTGGTAGTATTCCTTCCGGGCCAGAATGTGTTTGTGTACCGAGGTCATGGGAGCTGCGGCAATATGCTCTCTGGCAGCGGCATAGGCGGTCAGTGCCGGTTCGTACTCGATCTGGTGAGCAAAGAACCCGGCAGCTCTCCAGTGGGGCAGCATGGTGGCCAGCAGAATAATATCCGCCTGAGGCACATTCGCTTCCATGGAGGTCACGATTTTGTCCGTCAGTTCCATGTAACAGTCCCGGGTCTTGTGGCCGTCGTTCATACCGAAAGCCAGAATGATCAGATCGGGCTGATAGTCATTTACGTGGGAGTCCACATTGTTCACGCCCCAGACGGAATCCATGCCGCCTACGGCTGTATTCACATAATGGAGCACCTTTCCGCCGGTTTTGGAAATGGTCTTCATCTCCTCATAGGGATGTACATCCCAGGAAACAGTGTAACCGTATCTGGCGGCCAGCATGGCGGTGACCATTTCCGGGAAGGACTGGGCATGGGGGGGAACACCCACTCTGCCGGAGGAATTGGCACCGGTGGTAATGCTGTCACCATAGAACAGAATAGTGGCTTCTTCCCCCTTTTCCAGCTTGGCAAGGAACCGGGCGCATTTGTCCGTCTGGGCAGGCACAACAGGGCCGTTCCAGGCAGCCTCATGCCGGTAGGTGACAACAACCTGATTGCGGATCATGGTGTCCCCTTCGCCGAAACCGAGGAATGGTCTGCCGGCTTCCGTACAGCCGAAGTCCTTACCGTTTTCGTGTTCGGCAGGATAGAACCGTTCCAGTGGCATAAAGGGCATCCGGGAACCGGGGGTACGCACAAAACAGCCGTACTCCACCGTCCAGTCAATATCCTTTTCGTATTCCACCGTCATATCTGCGGAATACACAGCATACACCTCTGTAATGGGGAATGTAAGCCGCGCCGCGTGTTCATCTTCCCGGAACATCACGGATTCATGGGCAACGGTGTCTCCTTCCCAGAGGGGCTTCATATATTCTTCCAGTATATATTTCCGATTGATCCGTGCCATAGTACCTCCGAAATGATACTTCTGATTTCTGTTTTTTTACTTTTTCTATATCCGGGTTACTGCCAGATCCGGTGCAGGGGCGCCAGATCCACAGAAATGTCTTCTCTCACATCCTCAGCAGCCGGGTAGAGCAGCAGCTGATCTCTTGCGAAATCCGGTTCTGCCCGCAGTGCCGTATAAATCTGTCCGCCGTTTGCAAAGACTTCCAGACTGATGGTATCCACAATCAGGCGGATATCGTGTTCCCGGCAGGGGTTGTCCCAGGTCTGTGCCAGCGGAATCTCTCTGTCCGGCAGCAGAATCCGGTTGGCAGACGGATCAATGGTGATCTGAATCCCGTAGATTTCACACTGTATGGGAGAAGCGTCATAGCCGACCCGGATGGTCAGATCGTAGGCACAGCCCTTGAGCTGATACCGGAGAGGACATTTCCGGGCAGCGGATTTTTCCACCCGCACGTCCATAATATGCAGATCCTGCATCCGCTCTATCGGATTGGTGGCCAGACGGTATCTGCCGTCGGCATTCCGGTGCAGTGTTACTTCCACCGGGAAGAGCATCTGGCTGCAGAACTGGGCGCCGGGTGCATCCATCTGTCCCCAGGCAATCTTGATAACCCTGTCTCCTGTGCCGGAGAAGGTCTGTGCTGCATAGCTTCCGCCGCCGCCCAGCCGGTAAGCCGCCGGTTCCTGAATGGGGTGGAACCCACTTTCCGAGAGAAGTCCCACCAGATAGGTATCCGACGCACCGGAGAAAACCCACATCCGTTCGCCGGTTTCCACGCATACCAGCGGGTAAAAGTCCGGACATTCCGCGTCTTCCGGCAGGGTAATGGTCTGGAACTCGTCCCAGTGGAGCAGATCATGGGAGATAAAGAGCCGGTAATCCCGTCCGTCCAGATACAGCGCCAGCAGCCAGGCGTTCAGTTCCCTGGCAAAGATGACCTTGGGGTCCCGGTTGCCGCCGATGATATGGGGCAGAATGGGCGTATCGGAATACTTCCGGAAGGTCAGGCCGCCATCGGTGGAGTATGCCATAAACTGTGCAAAGGGCTGTCCTGCGGAAAGCTGAGAAGTACCGCCTGCCGCCGTATAATACAGCAGAATGGGAGCAAAATCCCCTTCCCTCAGTCCGGTCACATTGTCATAGTCGGCAATGGCACTGCCGGAGAACATGGTACCGTGGATATCCGGGTACAGAGCCTCTTCCTTTTCCACCCAGTGAACCAGATCGCCGGAAGTGGCGTGACCCCAGTGCATATTCCCCCAGCGGGTACCGGCGGGATTATGCTGATAAAACATATGATAAACATTGTCTGCAAAAATCAGACCGTTCGGGTCGTTGTTCCATCCAAAGCGGGATGTGAAATGTACCATGGGACGCAGATGGTTCAGGTAGTCGGCTTCCCCCGCCCGCTCCGCTGCCAGCTCTGCCGGAAAAGGAATTTCCGATTCTCCTTCCACCAGCCAGAAGGTCAGTTCTCTGCCGCAGAAAGGGTGCAGATCCGCGTACATCCGAACACTTTCCATGCCGGGCAGTGCCAGATACACATCCAGATCATATACAAGAATGCCGTTTTCCCGCACCAGAATTTTCCGGCAGGGGGCGGCATTGTTTATATCCAGACACAGGTATCTGTTGTCACGTCCGATGGTATATGCAGTTGTCATTTTTTCCTCCTGTATTCAAAATATCAGGCAGATGGACTCTGCCCGACGGGATGGGATTCTTTCTGAATTAAATCCTGTTATTGGATATAGTATAACACGATTTATGCGCATATGCAAGGGGGAAACGCATATTTTTAAGTTTATTAAATTATTATTCTCCATGTATTTCACCCAAACCCCATTGACCTTTGCTGAAAAATATGGTAGGATATAGCCAAACCAATCTCACTTAAAGGAGAATGACCGTATGAAAACCGTAAAGGACAAATACCTCGTAGTCGGCGCCGATTTCGCCGGATATCCTCTTAAGGAAGCCGTTTGTGCACACCTGAGAGCCAAGGGCTGGAAGATCACTGACCTGGGCGTAACCGACCCGAGTGTTGAAGACACCGAGAATATGTTCCACCGTGTCGGTCTTCGTGTGGGCGCACAGATTTCCGAAGGCAACTTTGAGAGAGCCCTTCTTTTCTGCGGCACTGGTATGGGGATTCATATCGCCGCCAGCAAGTGCCCCAGAGTACACGCAGGGGTTGTGGAATCCGTTCCCGCCGCACTCCGTGCCATCACCGGCAACGGCGTCAACGTACTGGCTATGGGTGCGTTCTACGTAGCGCCTCAGATGGGCTGTGACATTGCGGACGCCTACCTGAATGCTGAACTGGGCTCCGGGTACGAATGGTGGTACAACTTCTACGAATTCCACAAGCTGGCCATGGACGAGCTGGACGCCTTCGACTACGAAGCCTACAAGGCAAACGGCTTCAGGATGGAACACCTGGGCGACTATCCCCTGAAGCTGGAAACCAAGCCGGAAGAAATCAAGTAAGAAATATGAGGTAAGAAGTAAGAAGTAGGTTTGCGCGTATTTCTTACTTCTTCTTTTCAGAGGGAGATTTATATGCTGAAAATCACATCTGTGTTTATTGACGGGGGCAGAATCCGGGAAGGGTGCCGGTACTGCACAGTGGATTCGGAAAAGCCGGTATTCGGCTGGGCGGCTGCTTCTTCCCGTGACGGGAACGGCCAGAGTGCCTGCCGGGTGATGGTGGAAGGGAAAAAGCTTCTCTGGGACAGCGGCTGGGTGGAAACGGAAGCGCAGTGCCTTGCCTACGCCGGAGAAAAACTGCCTGCCGGGATCGCGCTGACCCTGACGATCATGATCCGGGACAAGACCGGCGAGGAATCCGAACCGTACATGACTTCCTTTGTGTCCGGTGTGCTGGCGGCGGAGGAACTCTGCGGCAAGTGGATCGGCACGGAAGAAGTAACCGGCGGCCGGGTGCTGTACTTCCGGAAGGACTTTACTCTGTCGGAAATGCCGGAGAGCGCCTGCCTGTATGTCTGCGGACTGGGATACCACCATGTCACCGTGGACGGTCTGGATCTGACCGAAGCCAAACTGGAACCCGCATTCTCCGCTTATGAAAAGAGGGTTTACTACACCGTACATCCCGATGTGACCTATCTGCTCTGCTCCGGCAGAAACACCATCGGTGTACAGGTAGCGGAGGGCTGGCGGAACAACCACACCGACCTGACACGGAATGCGGCTGGCAGCAGAAAACTGAGCTTTGCTGGGCAGAGTCAGCTGTGGGCCATGCTGGTACTGCGGTACGAAGACGGCCGGACAGAAACCATTGCCACCGATGAAAGCTGGGGCGTGAAGTTCGGGCCTGTTACCGATGCTTCCATCTTCAACGGTGAGACTTACGATGCACGGCTTGCCGACAAGAACTGGGACACCGTCGGTTCTTCCCCTGTGGGATTTGCTCCTGCCGTGGAAGTTCCCGCCCCGGGCGGCATCATGTGTCCCATGGCACTGGAACCCATCCGGCAGGCTGCGGAATATCCTGCCATTGAAATTACCACTCCCAAACCGGGTATGTTTGTAGCGGACTTTGGGCAGAACATCGCCGGCGTGGTGCGCATGGTACTGCCGGAGAATCTGCGTCCGGGCCAGACAATCACCATCAAATTTGCGGAAGAACTGGACGAAGACGGTACCCTGTACACAGCACCTCTCCGGGGGGCAAAGTGTACAGACACCTACATCGCTGCCGGGGACGGACGGGACGAGATCCTGTGGGAACCGAAATTCACCTTCCATGGCTTCCGGTATGCTGAGGTCACCGGGGTGGATCATGTGGTAAAGGAAGACCTGACCGCTCTGCTTTGGTGTACCGATCTGAAAAACGGCTCCCTGTTCTCCTGCGGGTCTGCTCTGGTGAACCAGATCCAGAGAAATGTGGTCATGACCGAGATGGACAATATGCACTCCATCCTGACAGACTGTCCCCAGCGGGATGAACGGATGGGCTGGATGAACGACGCCACTGTCCGGTTTGAGGAAACGCCTTACAACTTTGACATCGGCCGTATGTTCCCCAAGATTGTCAGAGACATCCGGGATGAACAGATTGACGGCGCCATTACCTGTACCGCTCCCTTCTTCTTCGGCAATCGTCCGGCGGATCCGGTCTGTACCTCTTATCTCATGGCGGCATACCAGGCATGGATGCACACGGGATGCACCGATCATCTGAAAGAAGGCTTCGAGGGACTGGCAGCCTGGGAAGACTGTCTGCTTTCCCACAGCGATGACTACATCGTAAACTACAGCTACTACGGCGACTGGGCAGGCCCGTACTATGCATGCGAAGGCGGGAACATTGATGCCGCCAAGAACCGGGAAACCGACGGACTGATCATGTCCACCGGGTATTCCTACCTGAACTGCAGGCTGCTGGTGAAGATGGCAAACGCCATCGGTCTTGCAGATAAAGCCGCTCACTATGCGGAAATCGGCGAAAAGGTGAAGGAAGCATTCCTTACCAGGTGGCACGACGGAAACGGGAAGGTTGCCACCGGTTCCGAAGGGGCGCAGGCCTTTGCGCTGTGGCTGGAGATCCTGCCGGAAGAAGTACGTCAGAACGCAGCGGACATTCTCGCCGCCGATCTGGTACAGCGGGACTACAAGTTCACTACCGGCAACCTGTGTACCCGTTACATGATGGATATGCTGGCCAAGTACGGCCACATGGACAAGGCATGGACGCTGCTGACCAAGGAAACCTATCCCTCCTACGGCTACATGATCCAGAACGAAGCCACCACGGTATGGGAACGGTTTGAGCTGAAGAAGAATCCCGGCATGAACTCCCACAACCATCCCATGTACGGAGCGGTAGGGTATTTCTTCTACGCATGGATCGCAGGGGTTACGCCCATCGAACCCGGCTGGAAGAAGATCCGCATTGCACCCGTTCTGCCGGAAGGACTCCATTCCGCACACGCCGTGGTGGATACGGTACTGGGCGAGGTCAGCGTGCGCTGGTCCGACCGGTATGACAAAAAGCGGCTGTTCGTGCAGGTACCCTTTGGTGCACAGGCAGAGATCGACTTCTGCGGCGTGAAAAAAACCGTGGGCAGCGGCTATCATGTGATGGAAACGGAATAAAAACAAAAATCACAGAATCCGTTCCGGTATTTTCTGCCGGGACGGATTTTTCTGTCACAGGATAATTGGCAGCTACAAATTACATTATTGAAATCCGCTTAAAATGATGTGAAAAACCTGCGGATTCCTATCATTTTCCATAATAAAAAGGCATTACAGAATTGACAAAGCCGGGAAAGTGTAGTATAATGGAAAAAAGCAAAAAATGATTTTTCCCGTCATGGAGAAATCATAAAAAATCCGTACCGGAGGACATTATGAAAAAGCATACCATTATCGCCCTGCTGCTGGCTCTTCTGATGACAGCGCCTACCCTGCTGGCCTGTGCCGGCGACCCTGTGGAAACCGCTCCCGTGGTGGCTGACACCAGCGCAGCGGAAACCGTTCCCGAAGAAGAAACCGAACTGATGCCCGACATTCCGGCTCTGGACTTCGGCGGTGAGGAGTTCATGTTCCTGACTTCTGATGATACCGATACCAACGGTGCTGACTGGCAGACGTATGATGTCTGGGTGGAAAAGACCACCGGTG
>SVSN01000124.1 GCA_015064285.1 Oscillospiraceae bacterium
TCATAAAACAGCTGAATGCCCGCAATTATGCCTACTGTACCGTAACCATGGTCAGCTATGTGGAAGAAATGCGGATTGAGTGAGAGATAAGTCAGAATTCAGAACTCTGTCAGCGATAATTCATGGGTAGGTAAATGGGCAGGTAAGATGTAAGAAATCAGAAATAAGAAGTAACATTTTTCCGTTTTGGCGGTTAGGTATGTCAGAGGAAGATATTCTATAGAAACCACAACATTACCGCACCAAACTCCATCACGCAATCGAAAACAATCTGTCAAACCACACCACCACCGCACCAAACGAAATCAAGCAATCGAAAGCCGGCTACGGCTCCCAGGGTTGCCGGCCCCTGGGAGCTCGCTCAACTATTTCTTATAGGTTGGATTGCTCATAAGTCTATGCAGATGGAATTGCAGAAACTATATCCATAAATCCCCCCTGTTTAAAGTTTTTTGCCAAGCTTTTTTTCAAAAAAGCGTCCCGCGTCCCCCGTCTCTTCTCCCAAACGCCTTGTACTACTAACAAAAGGAGGTTCACCGCAAATGACAGAACTGCAATACACGTTCCGGAGCCTGATGGCGCTGCTGCTGGTGCTGGCGATGCTGGCGGCTTCGGCCTATACCGTGGGACTGATCCAGCATTTCTTCCGGGAGAACCGGGATCCTGAGGTATACGGTCTGTCCAAGCTGTATGCCGACGATCCCAATTATACCATGCCCATCTTTCTGTGGCAGGGGAAGAACGCCGCCGATGTGTCCGAGCGCGCCTTCGGCTGGTCAAAAACCGGGGATTCGCTGGGCAACTCCACTTCCTTTTCTCTCCGGATGCTCAAGCCCTCCGTCACCTTCGATTCGGTGGACTGGACCGGGTACCTGGAAGGCAAGTATATGTATCCCTTCTACCTGACACCCACCTTCACCGTGGAGAATAAAGCCGGGGGCGAGATTTTCGTGGTCTATGAGTACGAAGGCTTCGGCCACCTGGTCTATTCCAGTGACGTGACCCGCCGCCCCGTGGAATACAATGACTTCCGGCAGGACGACTGGTTCAATTTCTTTACCGATATCTACGAAGATACCGTGCCCGAAGGATTAATCTATTCCCGGTTTGATGTGTACACCAACCGCAATGGACATGTGACCTCCGCCGACCTTGCCCACGCCGCAGGCAACCCAAACCTGATGCTGGAGAACATCCCCACAAATAAAGTGGTCTTTCAGGTGGCCATGAACCCCTTCCGCGAACTGTACGGCAATCCACTGGACGGCTCCGGCAGACCGGCTGTCCCGGATGAAGCCGTGGACTACGCCAAATACCCCCGCCGGATCAGTACCGTAAGCTTCCATGACCTGTACCCGGAAGCCGGTCCGGAAATGTACGGCGTCCACCGGTATGAGGTCACAAGCTACCTCCACATCTACGCCATGGATCCGATGGATGCGGACGAGGTCATCGTTTCCTCTACCGTCCAGCTGATCCACTACTCCCCCTGGACCACCGCCAACGGCTATGCCCAGGATGACCCCCTCTTTGACGGCTGGAACAAAGACACCCTGACCTCCGAACAGCGAAACATCCTACGGGCTTTCGACGAACCCTCCCACTGGGGCTGCCGTGTCACCCTCTCGGAATACGAGGAAGAGCTCAGACTGGTGGAGTGATTCGAATTAAGAATTGAGAATACTGAAAGGAGACTTCCATGAAACACCGCATTCTCTCCCTGATGCTGGCTGCTTTGCTGCTGACTGGGAGCAGTACTGCCTGCCGGCGCACCGCCGTGGAGGAAACCGCTTCCGCAGAGGAAACCGCACCGCAGCTTCTCACCCATGTGTACACCGAAACCGTCCTTACCCTCCCGGAGGACTACAGCTACAGCGGTATTGTCTCCTCCACTGCCGACTCTGTTACCCTGCTCGGTACCCGCTGGATGCGTGCCGGAGATGGGGAAAATCCCCGTGCGCAATACGAAAATTCCGTTTACGAATCTGCACAGATTACCTTTTATACCGATGACCGCCAACCGCTTGTAACCCCGCTGGGCACGCTGTCCTACGATCAGTACACAACAGCCCCTGACGGTACCGGTTACGGAATCTCCAGTTACTACGATGAGAATACCGGCTTCTCCGGCTTCCGGATCGACCGGATTACAGGAGGTGTGCCCGAAACCGTCTGTGAGAACATTGCCGTCCTGTTCGGCGTGGACGATCCCTCTCAGGCAGGCCGCTTCTTCCCTGCCGGACTGCAGACGGATACCGCCGGCCGCCTCTACATCGCCACCCACGAAGCACTGGTGGTACTGAATCCGGACATGATCCCGGTGATGCGGCTGGACAATCTGATGGGATGTCAGGGCATGGCACGCCGGGGAGAGGATATTTTCCTGCTCTACTACGATTTTGAAGGAAACGGCGGTAATGTGATTGCGCCCATTCTTCCGGAGGAAAACAAGCTTGGGGCTCCCCTTGCTCTGCCGGAGGGGATTCATGCCCAGTCTCTGTACCTGGGCTCAGGCTACGATCTGTACTATCTGGCAGACGGCGGCTTCTGGGGACTCCATACCGGAGACACGGAAGGCACCCTCCTGATGCGTATGGCCAATTCCAACCTGCCTGACAGTTTCTCGGATCTTGCCGTTCTGGACGCGGAGCATCTGTTTGTCCGGTACAACATGGGTGACACCTCCACGCTCGCCCTTCTCACCAAAGGCGAAGACATCGATATTTCTTCCGTCACTACCCTGGACATGGCGATTCTGTGGCAGGGTTCCTCGGATCTGAACACCGCCGTTGTGAAATACAACAAGAGTCACCCGAACATCCGGATTCTGTTGAAGGACTATAACCTCCTTGCCACAGAGGAAGAAAACAGCGTGGATCGGCTGCTGCGGGAAATCGAAACCGGCGTGTACACTCCTGACCTATTCTATCTCAGCGAAGAAGCCGTGATCCGTTATCTGGCGGAACGCAATCTGCTGCAGGACTTTTATCCCCTGCTGGAAGGGGAGGAGGTCTTCCACGCGGACAATCTGTTCGGTGCGGTGAAGAACACCTACACCACCGGCGGCAGCGACCTGTACGCCCTGCCCATCTATCTGGAACTGGAAACCGTAATCGCGGACAAAACCGTAATCGGAGACCGGGAAAGCTGGACGATCGAGGAATGTCTTACCCTTTCGGAACAGATGCTGACAGAGGGAAAATACATCCCCGGGGAGATCCTGATGGACATGGGGAACACGGTATTTTCCTTCATCGACTGGGAAACCTACACCTGTTCCTTTGATACAGACCTGTTCCGACGGTTTCTTGCCTATGTCACAACGGCTGTCCAAGAGGGAGAGCACAAACTGGCAGAAATGGAAACAGACCCCGAAAACCGGTATATCCCCTATCTGAACGGCTATCTTCCCGCTGCCGTAGTGGAATACAGCCGGCCTGACCAGATTCTCTCCGACATTCTGTATTTCGGGGACAACAAGATCACTGTAGGCTATCCCACCCCGGACGGCACAGGCGGAACCCGGCTCCGCACCTCCCTGACGGATGTATTCATGATTGCCGCAGACTGCGCCGATACCGATGCTGCCTGGAACTTCATCAAATCCGCCATGCCGTCCGCAGAGGATGTGTGGCGGCTCCACGGTATTGCGGCATGGAAGCACATCTTTGACGCCCAGATCGAAGAAGAATCCGGGATGTACAATTTTGTCCGCTACGACGGGGGCATGAGCGGCTCCTCACAGGATTTTGAGCTGGCACCCGACGGCACCTACCGGGGCAGGCCGGGGATCAAAACCACCCTTACCCCGGAAAAAGCGGAAGCTTTCAAAAAACTGCTGGAAACGGCCGGACGCCCCCTCTCTATGGGTGGCGACACAGGCGAAATCACCGCCATCATGGAGGAAGAAATGTCCGCCCTTATCGCCGGCTCCTGCACCCCGGAGGAATGCGCCGACCGGATCCAGTCCCGGGTCAGCCTGTGGCTTGCAGAGCATAAGAATTAAGTCAATGATGATTAACTAAACTTTTTGTAAAGGGGAAACGCGGCTTTTTTGAAAAAAAGCCTGGCAAAAAACTTTAAACATGGGTATTTGCAGGATATAGTCACTGCAATTCCATGTGCCACTAAATATTGTATATCCAAGACACAAGAAATAGTGAAGTGATGCTCGCCCACTCAAGTTTCTTGAGTGAGACCAAGCCTGCTCGCCGTAGCCGGTTTTCGATTGCATGATTTAGTTAATCAGTGATTACTTAAAACATTCCCTGCGAGATAGCAGGAAGGTACTCGGTATAAACGAATTCCATAACGCAAGAAAGGCTTACAGCAGGTTCTTTGAAATGCACCCCAAAAGTTAGACGATATGATATAATAATCATAACGACTGACAGGGGGTGCATTTTTATGCCTAAAGGTCAACCAAACAAAAGATACACGGGAGAATTCAAGCAAATGGTGGTGGA
>SVSN01000125.1 GCA_015064285.1 Oscillospiraceae bacterium
AACGGTTACCGCAAAGGAAACCGCATCGCCGAAGGGAACCTGTTTGTCTGCTTTTCCGGTGATCTGTGCGCCGCCCTCTCCCATTGCCAGTACCTGTACTGTGAAGTCTGATCCGGCACAGGAGCAGATGCAGAACAGAAGAATCATGGCGGCAAGGCAGATTTTCCGTAATAAAATCATATATATCTCCACGTATTCCGTCATATTTTCGTTATTTTATCCTAATAGATTCATTATACCCGTATTGGGTGTTTCTGTCAATAGCGGATTGGTGCGGGACGGAAAAATCCTCCGCTGCGGCAGATAAAATAACCGCATTTCGGAGGATTTTTATGTTATTTCCGTTTCCGTTTCACGAGGACGCAGATAAGTCCGGCAAGCACTGCCGCCGCTGCCGCAGAGATGCCGATAAGCAGTCCCGCTGAAGTGGGAGCAGTTGTACCATCCGCCGGTGTGTCTGTCGTATCAGGTGTTGTTTCCGCCGGACGGATGTGCTTGATTTCTTCTGTCTCTGCCGCCTGCCATACGACAGCACCGTAGGTCACAGGTGTGCCATCCCGGATCACAAAAACGCTTTCGTATGCCGGAACGGTCAGAGTATATTCCCCCTCGGCGGTTTCAATATTCCCGCTTCCGGGGTAATAAACCGTATAACTGCCGGTGTATCCGTCCGTCCACGAAACGGTCACGGAACCGTCTGCGGAGGTACTGTTGGCCAGCATGGTGATCTCTTTATCATCGGTATGGAAATCCCCGCAGAACAGGGCGTCCATGGAGATATTTTTGTTGCCTTGCAGGGTCAGCCGGTTGTTTGCCAGTGCGGCCAGTTCCCGGATCACGGTTGTACCGGCTTTGTTATAGAAATGTCCTTCTGCCAGCGCATTTGTCATGGCGGCAACTTCTTCATCTCCGTCCGTACCGGTGGAGTATGCTGGGATTTCACCTACAAACAGCACATTGCCGCCGAGGGAAGAGAATTCTGTCAGCACTTCCATGGCCTCTGCAGAAATATACTGTGTCCATGCGAGAATGATTGTCCTGTATGCACCGTTTCCGATCCGCATGAACCCGTCTTCTGTCAGTGCCGCACCGCGAAGACTTTCGTCATCAATAACGGTGTACAGCACATGGTTCTCCAGCAGGGATTTACAGAGTTTTGCATACTGTCTGTTCAGTTCGACAGCTTCTGTATTGCCGCCTGAAGTGGAGGAGTGGTCAAAGTCCGCATTGTGCAGAGCCTGTACGGTGGCGATGGGATAGAACAGCGCCACATCCCCGCTTTCCACAGCTCCGTCCAGGATGGTGTTCATCCGTCCTATGTAGGTATTCAGCCGGTTGTTTTCCGCAATGGTGTAGGAATGAGCATGGTCGATCACATTGAAAATATTCACGCCAAGCAGCCGGGTCAGAGAAGCGCCGCCGATGGAGGTGCCGATGATGTCGCTGAAAAAGCTGGTGTTGGACGCCACGCAGGCCGGATTCCACTCTACCATCACATCGGATTTTCCGGCGTTTTTGGCGGCGGAAGCCACATACCGCAGCCCCATATAACTGCCGATATTGTTGTCGGACAGCAGATGCGGCGGATCCACCCAAAGCAGGTCAGCCCCAGGAATGGTCATACCGCCCACAAACTGCAGAAAATCTCCGCCGTAGGTTTCGATCTGGTCGTTCATGTTTTCCTCAAACAGCGGATGACCGGAGGATGCGGTGCCGTTTTCCTCGCACCAGTCGGCGATCTGGTCGATATAGGCCTCCCGGAACAGTTCGGACACCAGCTGATAGTAGTGAAGCCGCATTTTCTTTTCTTCCGGCGTGAACCCGCTGAAAACGGCGGCAATGTCCAGATCATATCCGAATTTTTCGTAGAACCGGTCTTCCATCCCATCCGTCCATACGGCATAGGAAAGCATCCCACGGTTGCCAAGCTGGGGTTCGTCCGTGAAGAATGCTTCGATACGGTCAAAATCTGCGCCCAGCTGATCCCTGTATTTCCGGTAGGTTACGTCAATAAACCGCTGTACCGCCGCAGGGTTCAGGAGATCCACGTGTTCCAGTGTGGCAAAGTCGGCAGGATTTTCCACCCCTTCATAGGTATAGCGCAGGACATATACGTCCAGTGTCCACTTCCCGGCAGCCGGTACGGACAAGTCTCCCTCTCCGGTTTCCAGTGTGCGGGTACCGCTGTCATCGGTAAGAACGGCTTTTTGGATCGCAATATCTTTGCCGTTCAGCCGGTACTGGGCATTGCCGTCTGTGCCGGTGATCGTTTTATGTTCAATGCCGGTGGATCGGAATTCCGGGTGGCCTTCCAGCACCAGTCCGAAGGCCTTGCCGCTGGGCCACTGGTATTCGTCATAGATCCACAGAGCCATGTTCCGTTCTTCCGCATAGTCGTATACCCGGTTCAGAAGGGCGAATTCACTGTCGTCCCGCAGATACTGTGCGTTGAAGTTCACGTTGGAAATGATTCCTCTGTACCCACGTTCCAGCAGGGTATCCACGATGAAAGGATAATTGTCGGAAAAGCCCATGGAGAGCCAGCGCATGACCGTATCGTCCGCCGGCCTGGCAAAGGCTTCCCCGCGCCAGAAGCTGCCGTAATCCACATCCGGCAAAAGGACTTCCGGTATGGCTTCTTCTGGTTTTTCAGTAGTGTTTTCCGTGTTCATGTATTCTCCGAAGGTCAGTGCATCCTCACGGCTGGTATACAGGCCGTATGCGCGGATTTGATAGAAGATATCCGATTTACAGTCCACGCTGAAGGGATCCAGGCGCAGATTGATCAGATTTCCATCATATGTCCTGTCTGTGGGGGCATAGATCATGGTGCCGGTATCGGTCAGATCCACCACAATCAGCTGCCAGTCTTCCGTATCCGCATAGGAAAAAGGCTGACAGGGGTATTGTTCACCGGTAGAGGTGGAGCGGAACCGCAGTTCTCCGCCGATCCCGGTTTCTTCCGTTTTTACAAGCATGGCAAACCAATGCTCTTTTGCCAGATCCACAGCGGAGGAGGGCAGAGTCAGGGAAAGATAGGGATCCTCACAGGTATTACTGCCAGAAAAGAGCAGCCGCATCCCGTCTTCTTCCCGACCCGGAGAAATATTGTGCAGATCACCGCACCCGTAAACGGCATCGGCAGAGGAAAAGTCCACCAGCCACGCCGGTTCCGCAGCGCCGCAGAAAGAGGAGAGCAGGACGGCAGTCCCCAGCATTGCGGCGGTTTTCATGAGTTTGTTTGTTATTTTCATCATCATGCTATCAAGAACAGAAGTGGACAGATTTTCTTTTTCTGCCCACTTCGCTGTATTTTCCGTTATTCCATAGCCTTATAGGCTTCGTTGATTTTTTCAATGGTATTCTGTACACTGGTTTTTGAGGAGGCGATCAGGGAGGCCGCGGTGTTTTCACCCTGCTTCAGCACATTCCGGAGCAGATTCATGGAGTTGAAACTGATCATGGTCAGGTACAGATTGGAGGGGTCAATGTACATACCGTCGGTGATGATATCCAGCATGGCGGCAGATTCCTGGTCGTTCACATACTTCACAGTCAGCGCGGTTTCATAATAAGCGGGCTTTACTACATTGTAGCTTTCAGAGGCATAAGCTTCCAGGAACATACCTACGTTGTCCGCATCGTCCACAGCAACGGATTTCGGAATTCCGTATACCAGGAACTGGTCCTGGTCGTAGCTGTAGTAGGCAGGCTGTGCTTCGCTGGTCTTGGGCATGGGCAGGATACCATATTCATACTCCATATCCCGGAAATCCCCGCTTTCCACAACATACAGACGGGCTACAGTCATAGCGGCAAGCCCTTCGTTGAAACGCTTGTAAATATCACTGTCGTTGTCGCACATCTGGGCGGTACCGCTGCCCTTCATCAGACGGAGCAGGGCATCGATGCCGTTTACGAAGTTTTCTTCGTCTACATCATAGATATAATAGTCGTTTTCATCCTTGGAAATACTGCGGAAGTTCAGGGATGCCCAGTAACCGTCGTTAATGGAGGTGTCGTTGGACATACGGGTCACATAGCCGTACCGGTCGGCGGCGTCTCTCTCACCGTTGCCGTTGGTATCCTGATAGAAGGTTTCGGAAAGGGTATTCTGGTAATCCAGCGTCCATTTGCCTTCCAGCACTGTCTGGTAGGGGAAGTCGATTCCGGCATCGATGAACATATCCTTGTTGAACAGGTCAACCATCATGTAGCGATAGAAGCCAAGAGACATGGAACCGGTGGCAATGTACTGTCTGCCGCCCATGGAAGCCGCTTCGTTCAGACCTTTTGCCCAGTAGTCCTTTGTCAGATCCACATACTGCAGGCTGTTCAGATCCAGCAGGTGTCCTTTGTATCCGGATTCAGCCGTGCGGTAGGAGTTGGAACAGAAAATATCATAATCGGTGGAACCGGCGACAACAACGTTTTCCAGCTCTTTGGTACC
>SVSN01000027.1 GCA_015064285.1 Oscillospiraceae bacterium
CCAGCCGGATTCAACAAATTCGATGCCGTCAAAACCGAATTCAGCGGTCTTGTCGATCACACCGTAAATGCCCAGTTCTTCCACATATCTGCCGAAGCTGTAGGTAGATACACTTGTTTTCATATTCATTCTCCTTTAAGTTATAGCTTCTTGTCGATTTATGAGGGAACAATATCCTCATCCTGTACCATTATAGCCGATATGTCCGCACTTTTCAATACAATTTTGAGAAGATTTTCAATTTTTTTGAAAAAAAGCTTGACACAGGCCCACTCTCCTACTATAATAATAGATGTTATTGCCATAAATGGCATACTACAGAAAATGCAGGAGGAATACACCCATGTTTGAGAAAGTCAAAGCACTTCTGGTTGAAGAGCTTTCCGTCAATCCGGATGACATCACCCCTACCGCGGAACTGGTGAATGATCTGGGTATCAACTCTCTGGAACTGGCTGACCTGGTACTGCTGTGCGAAGAAAAGTTCGACATCGAGATCGGTGACGACGTTGTGCACAAGTTCATCACCGTCGGCGATGTGGCTGATTATCTGGCAGACGCAGCAAAGTAATTTCAGCCTCCACGGCTTGGTATTCTCGGAGAAAGACGTGTCTCGGGTTCTTCCTGCGGCACGTTTTTTACACCTTGAAAAGGAGTTATCATGAATAAAATCGATGTACGCGGACTGGCATTCGACAATCTGACAGTAGAAGAAACTCTGGAAACGCTCCTTGGCAGACTGCGCGCCGGAGAGCAAACCGCTCTATTCACCCCCAACGCGGAAATTGTACAGGCTTGTGTGGATGACCCTTCCCTGTACCCGATCATCGGGTCGGCCGATGTTCTCATTCCCGATGGGATTGGTGTTGTCAAAGCAGCGCGGATTCTGGGAACACCTCTGAAGGAAAAGGTGGCAGGAGTGGTCATCGGTGAAAAACTGGCTGCGGCTCTGGCGGAAGAAGAAGGACAAAGCCTGTTTCTGCTTGGCGGGAAACCCCAGGTTGCCGAAACTGCCGCCTGTCGTCTGACGGAGAAGTATCCCGGTCTTTCCATTGCCGGTGTCCATGACGGTTATTTTCAGAAAGAAGGACCGGAAAACGAGGCGGTATTGGAAGAGATCCGTAAAAGCGGTGCTTCTGTTGTGTATGTATGTCTGGGTGCTCCTGCCCAGGAGAAATGGATTTACGCCAACCGTGCCGCGCTCCCGGATGTCAGAATTCTGGCAGGTCTGGGCGGTTCTGTGGACATTTATGCCGGTACAGCCAAACGTGCGCCCAAAATCTTCATCCGTCTGGGGCTGGAATGGTTTTACCGTCTGCTTAGGGAGCCGAAGCGGATCGGCCGCATGATGAATCTTCCGAAATTCTATTTTGGAACATGGAGATACAAACTCCGCGGCAACAAGGAAAAATAATCACTCTTCCAACAAAAAAGGTCTTACCGGACAACATAAACCGGCAGGACCTTTTTCTTTCTCTTATTCTTTAACAAATGTAAATGCTTCCCAGGGAATATTTACGGGCTTTTTTTCTGTCAGGATCTGATCCACATGCATAAGCAGCGGAAACTCCTGCAGATCCACTTCCCCTCTGGCGGCTCTTACCTTCATTGCCTCGGCAACCCTAACAGCCACCACCAGAGATTCCAGCGTAACGCCGGCCAGCTCTGCTCTGGCTTCGTCGATATCCAGACCTTGTCCCAGCAGTATGCCGATCTGTCTGGTTCTGCCGCCGTAAACCGTTACATACAGATCACCGGCACCTACACAAAGATTATCCAGCGTACCTGCCCCCTGCATGGTCAGGAGTTTCTGCATTTCTTTCACACTCTGTCCGAATACGGCTGCCTGGGAATTGAAATGCAGGATATCGTTTCCGAATTCTTTCCGGTTCAGACCGATTGTCAGGGCAATGGCAAGTGCATAGCCGTTTTTCAGGGCAACAGCGCTTTCGATACCCATGACATCCGTGGTAATGCTGATATGATAATAATCTGTTTTCATGATGGAGCGGAGTTTTTCCAGAACGGACAGATCCTCACCGCAGAATGCCACTTCTGTCTGGTCATGTGCCACCAGTTCATAACTGGTACAGGGGCCGCCGACCGCATTCAGGGACAGTTTCTTACCGATACTGTCCAGCTTTTTCTTCCATACGGCGGGATACGGAAGCAGTTCCCCTTCCGGTGTATTCCAAAGACCTTTGGTCACTGTCAGTACGGGAATTTCTTCCGGAATCTTCGGCAGGACAAAATCACCGAACCAATCCACGCCGAAGCTGCTGACACCGCCGATAATCATATCTGCACCGGCAACAGCCTTTTCCATATCCTCTATCTGATAGTACTCAACCCCTGCGGGAAAATCCTTTTCAAACTTGGGGTGTCTGCCGGTTTCCTGGCAGTTTTTTATGATCTCACGGTCCAGATGGGTACCTACCAGACGGACGGTGTGACCATTTTCTCTGGCGGGAAATGCCAGCGCGGATCCCATCATGCCGGAACCGATGATTGTTACTGTTGCCATATACATCCTCCATAAAACTGACATAGCGGTATATACATCAGTATAGCACAATCATACCGTTTTTGCAAGAGGGACAACTTTTTTTACACCGGCTTACGTTCGGAAATATGCAATTTTTTACAATTTATATTGCATTATTACAAAAATTCATGTATACTGTTATCAACAAACAATCTTCCAATCATGACTGTAGGAGGGTATTATGATCAATCGTAATGTTTTTGAAAATCCGCCGAAAAAGTACAGGGTAAATCCCATGTTGCACGGCTGGCCGGCAGATCTGAAGCTGGCTATGGAGGCTTTGAACGATTTTGGGTATGGCGGTGCTGTGACCAATGTACCATACGGTGACGGCTTCACATCCAATGAGAATAACCTCCGGAGGTTCTCGGAAATTCTGGACACCATGGATGCTGCGGAACTTTCTTACTGGATATATGATGAAATGGGATATCCCAGCGGTCAGGGGGGCGGTCTCACCCTGCAGGATCATCCGGAATATGCTGCCAAAGGTTTTTATATGCACCGCCGGATCGCATACGAACCCACCCACGCCCGCTTCCGCCTGGACGATGAATCTGACAAGATCATCTGGGCGGCCCGGTATCCCGTGGAAACACCCGGTACTCACGAAAGCTATGTACAGTTTGACAAAATGATGCCGGTACCGTTTACCGAAACTGAACTGGAATGCGATCTTGGCGCCAAAGAAGTTCTGTATGTTTTCTGCGTGAAAGATGCTTACGAAGGCACTCACAGCACCCATAACGTGAGTTCTTTCCGGAAAAACATCAACATCATGGACAAACGGGCTGTGCGGCGGTTTATCGATATGTGTTTTGAACCCATTGCCAGAAGCATTCCGGATGCCTACAGCCGGGCGTTGAATGTATTCACAGATGAACCCAGTCTGCACGTAGCTTATGTGCGGGAATATGAAACCTGGAACTATGCGCTGGCTCCCTGGGTTGATGGATTGTTTGAGGCTTTTGAGGAAATGTATGGCTGTTCTCTCCTGCCAAATCTGCCTCTGCTGTTTGAAGGAGATGTCAACGCGTATCCCGTCCGTATTCAGTTTTATAAACTGGTTGGCCGTCTGATCGCGGAAGCCTGGTCCGGACAGCTGGCACAGTGGTGTGAAGCCCATGGCGGCGGTTTCTCCGGTCACTATCTTCTGGAAGAAAACATCACCCACCATGTGAAGCAGTACGGTGATTTTCTACCGGTACTCCGTGCTGCCTCCTATCCCGGTATTGATATTCTGAATTGTTATCCGGAAATCTACACCTACAACACCACCAAAATCCCCCAGATGGCAATTCGCAAAAATAAAACCAACGGCATGATGGTGGAGATCTGTCCTTTCTCCCTGGTCGAAGAATTCAGGAAAGATCCTCTGAACAACATGACCTGTGTAATGGGACTTTTGTATCTGGGCGGCGTCAGAGTGACCCACTCCTATTTTCAGGCTGACTTCAGCAACTGGCGCGGCGGTGCCTTAGGGAATATACGCGGGTACACAAACGAAGAAGAAACAAACTGGTTCAATCAGTATGTAGGACGTCTGGGAGCTGTGCTGGACGGACTGGACAACAAGTGCAGCACATTTATCTATTACGGAATCGAAGATGCTCAGGCCAAAACAAAGCCCATGTACTGTGCCGGCTGGAATTCCGGCGATCATGTGGCTGAACAGACCACTTCAGCGCTGATGACCACCATTTATGAAGCCGGACGGGATTTCTATTACCTGGATACGGAAGACCTGCAGGAAGCACTGCAGACACTGGAAACCATGGGAACGCCTTCCATCTCCGGCAATCCGGTCAAGCAGATCTTCGTGCCTGCTCTGGATGTTATCTACCGTGAAGCGGTTCTGGCACTGCAGAAGCTCGCCGAGGCGGGGGTGGAAGTACGAGTCGTCAACAGAATGCCACGGTATGCAGCCGAAAACGGTACGACGCTGGATCTGACACTGCCTGCCGCTTCTCTGGAAGAGATCCGGGAAATGGTTCTGGAGGATGATGTCTTCCCTGTTCCTGCCACCGGCGGTCTGGTACTGCGCGGACGATTTGAAAAGGACGGCAAAAACATCTGGATGCTGGTGAACAAATCCCGTACAGATGCAGTGATCGGCTATCAGGGGAAAGACGGTGAAATCTGGAATCCCTCCGATGGATCTGTATCCCTCCTGGCAACAGGCGACAATGTTACGGTTCCTGCCATGCGTGCTGTATTCATCGCGGAATAAACCACTGATTTACAGGAGATTTTTCAATGATGGATAAGAAATATGATCTGACTATCACATCCCCGGAAACTTTTTCGGCCGCCTGCGCCCAGGTACTGTATGACACCATCGACGCCAATCCCAAAGCGGTTATCGGTCTTTCCACCGGCCGCACCACAGGGGATATTCACCGGAAACTGGCTTCACTGGTTCGGGAAAACAACAAGGATATATCCGGAATTACCATATTCGGCCTGGATGAAGTTACCGGTGTTTCTCCGGAGTATTACGGCAGCTGCGTATGGATGCTGGAACATGAATGCGTCACAGATATGGGAATTCCGGCAGAAAACTTCCTGATGCTGCCTGTGGAATCAGATGACTGGGAAAGAGACTGCGCTGCTTTTGCGGCAGAACTGCAGAGGCGCGGGGGGATCACCCTGCTGGAACTGGGCCTGGGTGAGAACGGGCACATCGGATTCAATCAGCCGGGGACACCTTTTTCCCAGCGTGCCTTCCGGGGTATGATGCACGATTATCTGGAAGCCAGGATCCGCCGTGAAACCAGTACCCCGGACGAAAAGGAACTGGGCGGCGTGACTCTGGGAATTGCGGATGTTATGGAATCCCAAAAAATTCTGTTCTGTGTAAACGGAGAAAACAAACGGGAGATTCTGCGGAAAACACTGTACGGCCCCGTAACAACGGATGTCCCTGCCACAGTACTTCAGAATCACAGCAATCTGCAGATCATCTGTGACACACTGGCATATCCGGCAGAATGAAAATATAGCACAGAAGGAGTACAACCATATGGGAAAAATCAGAGCGGCGATTTTCACTTCCCCCATGGGACATGATGTGGTGCGGATCACCAATCAGGTTGCTGCATGGATGGAAGACACGGGACTCTTTGAAGTTCAGCAGGCGGGCTGGTTCAAGGGAGCCCCCAGATCTGTGGATGATTTTATGGCGGATGAAGAAGCCGTTGCCAACACGGATTTATTCTTTCTGAACTGTCCGGACGATCCTTTTACCACAGCGCATTCCCGGCTGCAGCTGGAAAATGCCGTACGCAGCGGGGCAGGTTTTCTGGGTTTCCATGGTATTCAGCCCAGCTGCCGGAACTGGCCGGAAATCGAAAAAATGGTGGGACTTCTCTGGCGGGAAACGGCTACACACGGGGATTATGACTGGTTTGATGTGGAACCTGCCATGTCCGAACATCCGATTATGCAAGGGATCAAACCCTTCCGTACCAAAGAAGAGCTGTACTGCGGGCTGACCAATGTTCACAATGTACCTCTGGAAATACTGGCGTCCGCTCATTCGCCCAAAGAACGCCTGTCCCGTCATGGGCATCCGGGTACCGGCAATGAAGAACCGGTTCTGACTCTGGGCAGTTACGGTAAGGGAATTACTGTCAATTTCCTTCTGGGGCATGTCTGGCCTTTCTATACCGGGCACGGTCTGCTGGAAAACACCATGCTTTCCCTGAAACCGCCGGAAGTCCGGTCAATGCTGATCCGCAGCTGCATCTGGGCGGCGAGAGGGTTCACATTATGAAATACCTGCAGGATGAACTGACTGCCAAAATCCCTCTGCGGGAAGAAAACATAACAGAGTTCTGTTCCCCAGTTCATACAGGCCGGGGAGAACTGCGCGTTGAGGACGGCTGTTTTGTGCTCTCGGCCCCTCCTACCTTTGACAACTGGGAAGAACACAACTGTCCTTCTGATGGGGATTACTGTAATTTCGGTTCCTGCACACTGGTACTGCCTGTTGGCGGAAAAGAGTATTCCTGGTGCAACCGGCTGACCTTCCAGGCTTTTGCGGAAGACACCGGTATACCGGCTCCTATGCTGTACTGCGGTATCCGGAACAGCGGACGATATCCGGTGCCGGATATATTCTGTCGCAGCGGTACCCATCAGGTCTCCCTGACCGCCGGCAAGTGGGTAACGGTGGTATGGGAATTTCCGGAATTCTGTCTGGAACAGCTGGAAGAAATCACAATTTCCATGCCGCTGAACGGGGATTTCGGACTTGGTCTGCCTGACACAACGGTGCGTATCCGGGACATACGGCTTTCCCGGGTGGCCGATCCGGAACCGTATAAGGGATGGGAATGCGGGAAAACCATTGCCTACTCCTTTGCGGGGTATATGGAAGATTCCGTGAAGCGTGCTGTGACTCAGATCCCCTGCAGTACTTTCACGATCACCAATATACAAACGGGAACCAGTCTGGAGCTGAATGCAAAACCGTACACATTTCTTGGCAAGACATACGCAATCCTTGATTTTTCACGGATACGGGAGTGCGGTACATATAGACTTGCAGCCGGTGGGGTGGAAACAGAAGATTTTCCGATCCTGACGAGAGAGGTTTTTTATACAGCACTGACGGACAAACTGCTCGGCTTTGTCCATGCGGAACGCTGTGGATGTGCCGTTGCGGGAAAACATCCGGTCTGTCATGCCGATATTGTGGCGGAGCATAACGGTGAGATAAAGTCCTATCACGGCGGCTGGCACGATGCAGGAGATCTTTCCCAGCAGACACTGCAAACAGGCGAAACAGCTGAATCTCTGCTGCATGCGGCTGCCCTTTGCCCTCCTCTGGCCGATGCCCTTCTGGAAGAATCCCGCTGGGGTATGGACTTCATTCTGCATATGCGTTTCGGTGACGGGTACAGAGCCACATCCGCCGGGATCACCCGCTGGACGGATGGTATTATCGGAACAATGGATGACTGCGCCGCCAGAGTACACTGTCATGCTTTTGAGAATTATTTATTTGCCAAGTTAGAGGCGGAAGCGGCCATGACGGAAACAGATCCGCTGCGTCGGGAAAAGTTTGCCAAAGCGGCTGCGGAAGATTTTGCATTTGCAGAAGCACGATATCGGACACATGGCATGGAACTGCCGGTATTCTTTGAACATTCCTACTCTTCGCCCCGCTCTCTTTATGCGGCAGTGGGCGTTGTAAGCTGTCATGCCCTGTATCGTCTTACCGGCGATGCTTTGTATCTGGAAAAGCTGAAATCCTATCTGAAAACACTTCTGGCCTGTCAGAACAGAGTTCCCTCGCTGCCCCTCTCCGGCTTTTTCTGCCGGGATGAAAGTCTCCGCCTGCCGGTTCATTTTACGCATCAGTCACGGGAGTATCTGTACGGTGAAGCCCTGGCGGCAGCGCTGGATCTTTGCGGAGATTTTCCGGATCTGCAGGAAGCGGCGCGGGCTTATGCGGATTATTATGTGAAGCTCACCAAAAAATACGCATCGCCGTATCGTATGATTCCTGCCGGTGTTTACGGGATCCAGGAAACCAATGATACCCCGGAAAACAGAGAGGCGTTCGGACTCTGTCATTTGTTCACGGATTTTGATTCTTCCAAAGAAAGCCATGCTGCACAGATCCGCAGCGGTCAGAGTCTCGGCAGCGGATGGTATGTGAAGCAGTTTCCGGTGTGGTTTTCCTTCCGGGGAAACAGCGTGATTTTCCTGTCTCAGGCGGCATCGCTTCGCAAACTGGCGGCTGCCCTCGGTGACAACGAAAGATTATGGGAAATCGCAGACTGCCAGCTGTACTTTCTGCTTGGATGCAACCCGTTCCGGCAGTCTCTGGTATACGGTTTCGGGAAACGGTCTGCTGAACCCTACTTTGCTCTTCTGGGGCAGACTGAAGGCGCTGTTCCCGTGGGAATCGAAACGGACGGTGACGGTGATGATCCGTTCTGGCCCTGCGGAATCAACGCAACCTATAAAGAAGTCTGGCTTTCTTCCGCAACAGCCATGCTTCGGAATCTGTAAGGAAGTGATGTTATGCTGAAAATCGGTTTGATCGATCTGTATCTGGACAACTGGCATACCAATTATTATCCCGGATTTCTGCGGGATGCAGCCCGGGAAATGAATATGGATGCAGATCTGGTATATGTGTACGCAGAAAAAGATGCTCCCGGCGGCATGACCAACCGGGAGTGGTGTGATAGAATCGGCGGGGTGACGCTGCTGCCGACATACGATGATATCATCCGGGAAAGCGATGTGCTGATGTTCATGTGTGCAGATGACGTTTTTCCGCATGAAAAGCTGGCAAGAAAAGCCTTGATGAGCGGTAAGCGGCTGTACTGTGACAAAACCTTTGCACCTGACGTAGCTTCCGCACGACGGATGTTCCGTCTGGCAAAGGAATTCGGTACCACGCTGTTTACCTCATCCGCCATGCGGTTCTGTCCGGATCTGACAAAATACAAGAACGATGCGGCCTCTTCCGGCAAACAGGCAACCTTTGCAGCTTCCACCGGCCCCGGTGAGATCCGGAATTATTCGGTGCATCAGCTGGAAATGGTACAGCGGGTGATGGGATGCGGTGCGGCGGACTGCATGGCATTCGTATCCCATGATTCCAAGACGGTGGTTTACCGGTATCCGGACGGACGGCGTGCCACCATGGTGCAAAGTCCCAACGCTTTCTTTTCACTGGTGGTTTCGGATGACTATGCCCATTGGGATACACCGAACCGTCCCACCAACCGCGGGATCGAACCCACCGACTACTATATGCCCTTTATGCATGAGCTGCTGACCTTTTTTGCCGGTGGGGCCCTGCCGGTACAGCCTGCCGACACGATGGAAATCATAGCCATGCAGGAAGGGGCGCGGATGGCCATTGCAGACCCGGAAACATGGGTACAGCTGCCGGAGCGCAGTCTGTAAATAACAGGAGGAAATGATGAACAGAGCAGAATATAACGATATCCTGAAAAACATTATGGGAATCCTCAAAAATCCCAACGGCAATTTCGGGAAAAAGTTCATGACAGGTGATCCCGAAACTGACGGAGAAATTCTGAAAAATGCGGAAATGATGGCGGCGGTTGCCCTGATCGCTGTGGACGAATATTATTCTTTCCTTACCAAAGCAGCTTACGAAGGGCACGTGGCGGACGAGATTTAATCGCATTCCAGCATCGCCAGAAGCCTCTCCATATTTTCTTCCGAGTATTCGATTTCACTGGAATACAGCCGCGCAAGATCTGTCATACCTTCCGTGGTGATGCTCCCTTTTTCCCGGCAGGTCATAACGAACAGTGCATGAATAAACGCTGTACTGCAGGCACAGAAAGTGCATCTTGCTGCCAGCCTGTTGTCTTCCAAAGCGCCTGCCAGATGGCGGAACAGAAAATATACCGCCAGGTTTTCCAGCTGGAGCTCCCAGGGGGTGACTGTTTCCGGCAGCTGCATCGGTTCTTCGCTCACAGCCAGTTTATCCAGAATGCTCTGCCATGCCGGATCCAGTTGTTCCAGCGTACTGAAAATGGCTGCCCATTCACGGGTCGATTTCACAGGCATCTTTCCGCCGCAGACTTCCAATACGGCTGACATTCTGCCGCCCAATGGAATCCGGCGGTCCTGCAGGAGCAGAAAAAGCGCATCCCGCAGAGCAAGGAATTCCGCTTCTTCAGCATCCGCTGCTTCGTCACCGTCATCCTCCTCCCGGGTGATCAGGGTCATCGGCGTCGTCTCCTGCAGAATCAGCGCCGCAGCGGCTTCACAGCAAAGCCCCAGTCCGGTTTCTGTACGGTCACTGAAAAAATTCCGGAACCGGGGATGATCAGCGCAGATCTGGCACAGGCTATCCTCACCCAGAGTCAGAATAATATCGCACAGTCCCTGACGGTTGAGAAAGGGACATCGTTCTTCCCTGTCCAGCCGGAAATGCGGGACATCCGTTCTGTCAATGCTCTGCTGTAAACGGTTGTAAAGCGATAGGGCAGGATCATCGTATAAGGCCAGGGTATCTTCATCGATGTCTATCTCCCAGCCGATACAGCAGCTGTGACGGCAGGCTCCGGCAATACAGCGGAAACGGGAATAATAGGAAGGAACTATCTCTTTCATGCGGACCTCCGTATGACAAATCAAATTGAGAATACAAGCCGATACTGCCTTTTCCGTTTTCAGAAAATGCAGCCGGCGGAAAGGGTTGATTATGCAGGATATTTTATTGGTTATTGATATGCAGAAGGACTTCGTTGACGGTGTTCTCGGTACCAAGGAAGCCGTCGCAATCGTCGGAGCGGTGCGGGAGAAAATCCTGAGCCATTCCGGAAAGGTATATTTCACCAGAGACACCCACCACGAGGATTATCTGCATACAAGAGAAGGGAGCCGTCTGCCTGTACCTCATTGTATACACGGTACGGACGGCTGGCAGATCATCCCGGAACTGGCAGATTTGCCCCGGGAAGCTGTCATTGACAAACCGACATTCGGTTCGACGGAACTGACCGACATTCTGGTCCGGGAAAACAGCCGGAATCCGCTGCATTCTATCACACTGATCGGTCTGTGCACGGATATTTGTGTGATTTCCAATGCCATGCTGCTGAAAAACGCCTTGCCGGAGACGGATATAATAGTGGATGCCTCCTGCTGTGCCGGAGTAACACCGGAATCCCACAGGACAGCATTGGATGCCATGAAAGCCTGTCAGATCGACATTATTGGCGAATAAACCAAAGCCTGTACGGAATCCAGTTCTGTACAGGCCCTTTTTCTGCCGCAACACATTCCCTCGCGCAGATGATCCCAGGCAGGTGTATCCTTTCCCCTGGAGAAACTATTCTTGTTTGACAGCTTTTATTTGTTTCCTGCCAGATCTCCGGGGGATTTATAGCGGTAATCCGGGAAAAAGCCGCTGCCTATGGTTCCACCCTGGTCATAGGTATACATGGATGCTTTGCTTTCTGAACTGTTTCTGGCAGATGTAACCCGTATATACCGGCTGTTTCTGCTGCTGTTTACCTGAAAATACAGGATATATTCCCCATTGGCAGTACCGCTCGTCTTCTGCAGGTACACCATATCGGTATACTCTCCCGGCAGGTACTCTGTCAGCGGAATATCATACTGCGTAAATGTCATTCCCCAGTCAAAACTGAGCCATATCTGTTCCTTTTCCCATTCCGGCGCATCAAACACGAGACATAATGTATCCCCGCCCACACCGGTATGCTTGGAGAACTGCACCAGCCAGGCGTTTTCTGCCGGAAGAAATGCGTCATCTCCGCCTTCCCACACACTGCCATCATCACTGCGGAAAAAGCGTACAGAACCATCATCGGCCAGAAGTCCCAGATGCCAACCAAGTCCGCCGGTATGAGGAACGCCCCGCAGAACAACACCTTTGCAGACAGTGCCTGCAGGAGACGGCAGTGCGGTAACTGTCCATACATCCTCTCCACGGCAGAAAACATATGCATACTCCTGTCTTCCCCCTGAAGCAATGTACCGGTTACGACGAAAACATCACTGTGGCTTCCCAGATAAGATGACCGGTTTTCAGCAAACAGGGTTTCCGGCGCGGCTTCACTGTTGACAGGAACAGGCATTTTTTGTTCCGCCAGGACAGACAGATCAATGTCTCCATA
Organism: Oscillospiraceae bacterium; assembly: GCA_015064285.1. GTDB lineage: Bacteria > Bacillota > Clostridia > Oscillospirales > CAG-272 > UMGS1696. The sequence continues at coordinate 12,196 of SVSN01000027.1, forward strand.
ATGTGTAGGGAAATATTCCGTCAGCTTCCCCTGAAAACAGGTATATTGCTCACCGGAAGTCATTGGAATGGTATAGTATGTAATTTTTGTATCGGATATATCAGTCCTGTTGTTTACCACTGCTTCCGGCATAGGTTCGTTGTCTGCAGGCAGATCTGCTTTTCCGAATGCAACCATACTGCCTGCCGCAGCACACAGGAGCACGACCAGTCCGCACAGCCAGAGACCTCGGAATTTCCCCGTACCATCCAGAATGCTCTCAAACCGTTCCCGCACAGCGGATTTGCCCGGATTGAAATGGGTGGTCAGACCGGATACCGGACGTCTGCAGCGTCGGATAATATCCAGCATCACTTTCCCGTATGTCAACCGAACCGCTTCATCCTTCCCTGCCAGAACCCTTTCGTCACAGGAAAGCTCCATTTCACGGCAGCATTTTCCGGCGGCAATATACACCAGCGGATTGAACCAGTGCAGTGATACTACAACAGCACAAATCAGTTTTATCCAGAGATCACAGCGTTTCCGATGGATCAGCTCGTGGGCAAGGATGCCGGTCAGCTGGTTATCGGTCAGAGTGATATCCGGCAGCAGAACAACCGGACGTAAAAAACCGCATAACATGGGACTGTGCACTTCCCTTGTAATATACAGTGCCGGGAGAGCGGCGGCTTGCAGACCCAGTTTCTCTCCAAGACGGCGGCACAGGTCCGTCTGCTTCTTCTGCGGCAGTGTCCTCGTATACCGGAGACGAGAAGAGACAATCAGATATCCTGTGATCCTGACCGTAAACAGCAGAAACGCTCCTGCTGCCCAGATTACAGCCAGACCGTTCACCGGCGAAATCCGCACTTTCCGTAATGGAAGCTCGCTTTGGATTCTGTCGGTTTCTGGCTCGGTTATAGTCTCTCTATTTGCAGCATTGTCAGGAACATTCTCGTTGCCGCCCGGCTGTCCCTCTGACAAAAACGTTTCTGGCGTGCCGGATGTCTCCGGTTCTGTAAGCATGATATCGTATTCCTGCTGCACAACCCTTTCCGGAAGCTGTATTTCCCATAAGGCAGGCAGATACGGCATCGACACGGGAAAGCACAAACGAAGGATCGCAGCGATCCACAAAACATAGCGGCAATGCGCGGTAAATCTTTTTCCGCAGCAAAGAGAAAATGTCAGCAGGATAAGGATCACGCAGGACATGGTGATATTCAGTTCCATCAGAGCGAAAAATATTTTTTGTAACATATCCTATCACCGATCCGTTACCGTAGTTCAAAATCTGTGTTTCCAGGCTGCTTATTTTTTCTTTTTGGATTCCAGAAGCTGCGTGATCTCGTCAATATCTTCACTGGTGATCCGTCCGGTATCTGCCAGTGTGGCTATCAGTGTTTTCCAGCTGCCGCGGCATAGTTTATCAAGAAATGTATTGCTTTCCGCGGCACGGTATTCTGCCTCTGTCACCTTCGGCGTAATCACTTTGTAGGGGGTGGGGGCATCCACTGTTTCCTGCTGCACAAAGCCCCGTTTTTCCAGTCTGTCCAGCAGCGTGTGTATGGCCGGTTTTGAGCAAGGCCGGATACTGCGCAGACCGTTGTAAATGTCGATAACACGGGATGGACCGGAGGCTTTCCAGAGAATCAGCATGATATCCAGTTCAGCTTCCGGAATTCTTGGTATAAATTCTGACATGATGACATTCTCCTTTTTTGTATACACCTGTATATAGTATAACATACCTTTATATAGGTGTCAATGGTTTGTGGATACAAAACGAAATTCATTATGGTATTTCTGATGTACTGTGCATTTCTTCATACAGTTTTTCTGACATTTTCTGCATTTTTTCCCGGTTTACCTTCAGTATTCTCCGATCATATGTCAAAAGGCCGTTGGTTTCATCCTCCACATCAGAAAGCTGTGTGTATACAGCACCGCACATTCCTGTTTTTACAGCAGGGATGATTTCCTCTTCATACAGGCGAAGCAGGGCATCTTCCAGTGAAACCGTATTGTCGTAAAAGCGATATCCGTAGGTCTTCTCTGTATTATAGGAATGATCTTCAATCTTACAGGAATATCCACCAAATTCTGATAATATGGCCGGTTTATCGGCAGGTCGGATACGCACAGGTTTGAAATACACATGGATGCTCTCCACATCGCTTTCCACCCCGGAAAACCAACCGGATGCGGTATCAATGATCCGGCTGTCATCCAGCTTCCGCAGTTCTCTGTACATATTACTTCCACAGAATTGTCCCCAGCCTTCGTTGAATATAGTCCAGCAGCAGATGCACGGGTGATTATACAATCGCCTAACTGTATTCTCCATCGTTTCGGCAAACGCCTTTCTTTGTGCATGATTCCTGTGCATCAATATATCCGGCATCCGTTTCAAGCCGACGGTCGGCAGCGCTGTGTCACGCAGAAAACTATAATTTCCGTTGTTGATCATATCCTGGAACACAATCATTCCCAGCCGGTCACAGTCATAATAAAAACATTCCGGTTCAGATTTTATATGCTTGCGCAGCATATTGAAACCCATGGATTTGGCTGTTTCTATATCTTTCGTGTATGAAGAGGGAGCGGCCGGTGTAAATATACCGTCAGCATAATACCCCTGATCCAGCAGTCCATTGAAAAAGTATGGTTTTCCGTTCAGACAGATTCTGGGAATACCGTTAACTTCGCGGATATCCAATGTCCTCAGAGCAAAATAGGAATCTGCCGAATCGGTTTCCGTCCGAACAGTAAAGGAATACAGATACGGATCCTCCGGCGACCACATTCTGGGATCCGGAATTACGATTTCGGCGGTACCATTCTGCATGAGAGCGCAGATAGTTCCGGAGGGAGTGTATACGGTTACTTCCCCATCCTGTACCCCCTCCGCAGTGATCTTTATGGTATTGGCTGTCGTTTGTATATGCAGATTTTTAATGTAATCCTTTGAAACGCTTTCAATCCAAACAGTCTGCCAGATACCGGAAATGGGTGTGTACCACATACCGCCGCGTTTTTCACGCTGCTTTCCGTATGGTAAAAGTTTGCTTTTCAGATCGTCTGTTACATATACCTCAAGTACATTCTCAGATTCCAGATATTCTGTAATTTCAAAAGAAAACGGATCGTAGCCGCCGCTGTGCTTTCCCAGTTCCCGGCCGTTCAGAATGACTTTTGCTGTCTGATCTACGGCTCCGAAATGAAGAAGAACTCTGTCCTTCACAAAACCATCCGGGAGTCGGAAAAGTTTTTTATAATATAATTCCGGTTTTTCTCCCATATGCCTGCAGATACCGGATAATCGTGATTCCGGTGGGAACGGGACAAGAATGGTTTCCGTTTCTTTTTGTTCCGGACTGCTGCGGAATATCCAGGAACCATTCAGACAAAAGAATGAATCCCTTCGCAGCTGAGGACGGGGATAAACATTCCATGGACAATATGCAGGATTTTCTTTCAGCTGTCCCAGCAGATGTTCGCCTTCCTCCGTCAGCAGATGATGATAAGACATAATCACCTCACCGCAAGAAAGTAAGACAGCCGCCTTTCTTCTGTTAGGCATGCGTCTTGTTTGTTTTCTCGCTCAGTTTATTTTTATAATGGGTTTGAGTGAACCATCGGTTTCGATAATATCAGCATGATACCGTTCTGTGGCCGCTTCCAGTTCTGCTTGCGAGCACAAAAGCCACACACCGAGTTTCCCATATGCTTTCACAAGAACAGCATTTTCGTCTGATACCGGCGGATTTTTACACCAGGAGGTAACAGGATTGTCAAACCGCAGCCAAATCGTAAGCTGTTCTTTCGGAACAACAGTTGAGATTTCTTTCAGCTTCTCCTGAGTAACAAGTCCATCATAATGGATCTGTGTCTCTGGAAGCTGTTCCAGTGCACGCCGGATGCTGTCCGTATTCCCGCAGGTGATTTCTGTTACAGAGTGTGCCCGGAGTGTCCGTACCGTATCAAAAAATATCTGCTGCTGGTGTTCCGGATGACTCCATAAAACATTGTCAAATTTCAACGGGATATTTGCTTCCAGGGCAAATGCAAGCACCTGTTCCAGTGTTGGTATTTTTTCTCCTGCAAAAGCTTCGGCTTTCCATATGCCAAAATCCAGTTCCAGCAAATCTGCCAGTTTCATTTCGCTCACCGGCATATTTTCGGCAATTGCCTTACCATCAGTATACCGCCCGGTTCTGTTCACAGTGTGGTCATGCAGCAGCACGCATCTGTCATCTGCTGTAAATTTTGTGTCCAGTTCAATCATGCCGTATCCTTGCATCACAGCGGCACGGAAGGCAGCCATAGTCTCTTCCGGAAACTCTGTCCCTACACCGCGATGGGCTTCGATAATGTACTTGCTCATTTTTTCCTCCTGACTGTCCCGCCGCATGTACATGTTTTCGCGAGAAAATTGAAATTCTTTCGGATGAATCCAGCTATGTCATTTCCTTTCAAATATTTATTAGATTCTGATATTAGATTCTTGTTGCAAATCGGTTTAAATTCTGTTATAATGAGAAAACCGGGAATCTCCGGCACCATCAGTAAAAATCCGAGGTATATGGCATTGCAAGAAAAAACTGTTGAACGAAGCCGCTTTCTGTACATTATTGAAGCTGCTCTTGAGTATTTTGTCTCCATTTTAGTCGCCGGTTCTTATCTGGCAACACTGACCTCCGCACTGGGCATGTCGGACAGTCTTACCGGTATCATATCTTCCTTTATCTCCCTGGGATGTCTGTTCCAGCTGTTTTCCGTTTTTCTGAAGCAGCACCGCGTGAAGAAGATCGTGACCACCCTCTCCGTCGTGAACCAGCTTCTGTTTATGCTGCTGTACATCATTCCGCTGTCCGGTGCCGATAAGCAAATCAAAATAGCACTTTTCATGATCGCTATTTTTCTGGCATATCTCATATACAACAGCGTCCATCCTCTGAAAATCAACTGGCTCATGTCTCTGGTGGATGACAGTAAGCGCGGTGTTTTCACATCCCAGAAAGAAATCGTTTCCCTGCTTTCCGGTATGCTGTTTTCCTTCGGTATGGGTACTCTGATCGACCACTTCCAATATAAAGGTCAGGTGGAAACCGCGTTTCTGTTATGCGGGATCACCGTGTTTGTACTTATGCTGCTGCACACGCTGACAATGGTGTTTTCCGTAGAAATTCCGTCGGAAGAAGAAACGACGGTACGCAGTGCGCCCATACGGGAAATGCTGGGTACTCTGCAGGACAAAAATGTGGTAAAAGTGACTGTGCTGTTTATGATCTGGCATATGGCAACCAGCGCTGCAACACCATTCTACGGCACCTATCTGATCAAGGAACTGGGGTTCAGCCTGCAGTTTGTTTCCATTCTGAGTATTGTGTACAGTCTTGTCCGTGCCAGTGTTTCCACTTTCTGGGGGAAATTCGCGGATAAAAACTCCTTTGCTACCATGGTTAGCATCTGTCTCTGCATTGCCGGTGCAGGATTCTTTGTCAATATCTTCACTGTACCTGCAAATGGCCGGATCTTCTATACACTGTACTATGCACTCTACGCCATCGCTATGGGGGGGATCAACAGCGCCCTGACCAATCTGGTTTTCGATATGGTAAAGCCGCAGATGCGCTCCAATGCGCTGGCGCTGTCCCAGTCTGTATCCGGTATTGTCGGTTTTCTGGTTACACTTCTGGTAAGCGGGTTGGTATCCCATATTCAGGAAAACGGCAATCGGTTCCTGGGTATGAATCTGTACGCCCAGCAGGTGACTTCAGCGATCGCTTTCCTGTTCACCGTCCTCTCTGTGCTGTACGTACTCTTTGTTATCCATCCCGGCGGAAAGAAAAACCTTTGATCCTTCTTTCGGCAGACCGCTCCCTTCCGTAAGGTACTCCGGTTCTTTCTGAAATATTGTATCATCTCCCATACGGAATGTCAATCGGGTACAATAAATCTTGACATACAAAAACAGCCATCCTTTGCACTGAAATGCTTCGGATGACTGTTTTTCTTTGTTCTTTATCTGTTCAGGATCAGCTTTGTCAGTTCTACGGGATCAACGATTTCATCACCCTTGTATACTCTCATGTTGCCGGATGCGATTTCGTCAATCAGGATCACTTCGCCGTTGTTGTAACCGAATTCGAACTTGATATCCCACAGATCCAGACCGATGGACTTCAGGTCGTCAGCAACGATCTTGGTGATCTTCAGGGTCTGTTCCTTCATGCTGTTGAACATTTCGGGGGTCATAACGCCCAGTGCTGCCAGACCTTCGCAGGTTACCAGCGGGTCGCCCTTTTCATCGTTCTTGAAGGTGCATTCCACATAACCGCCTTCCAGTCTGGTACCGTTTTCGATATATTCACCATATCTGCGGATGAAGGAACCGGTGGCAACAAGACGGCAGATCACTTCCAGACCATGACCGAATACTTTGCCCGGCAGAACTTCCATGGTAGCATTTTCCACATCAGCGCTGACATAGTGGGTCTTGATACCGGCTGCTTTCAGCATTTCGAAATAGTATACGGAGGTCTGCAGATTTGCCTTGCCGATGCCTTCGATGGTCAGGCCTACGGTATTTTCGCCGGGATCGAATACGCCGTCCTTGCCGGTGCAGTCGTCCTTGAACTTCAGCAGTACATTGCCGTTTTCAAGTGCATATACGTCTTTGGTTTTACCGGTATAAATCTTGTTCATGCGCTTAACTCCTTTAATTTACAGAAGATTCATGGGTTCTCTGACAAAAATATTATATCACAGATTCTGCTTTTTGTCTGTATATTTCTGCAAAAAATGATGATAAAACATTCAGATGATCAGCGTCGGGATTTCGTTCATTTTGCCATTATCCCACAGCAGGGTCTTAACTTCGTACCGTCCGAAGTGCAGGGACAGTGCGGTGTCGCAGAAGCTTACCTTCACTTCTTTTTCTCCGGACCAGTTATTCAGCAGGCGCAGAATGTAGCCGTTCTTGCCTTCCTGTTTTTTCAGGGTAACAAGGGTTACATCCCGGTCGCTGATAGACAGTTCAGCAGGAACAAACTTTTCCCCTTCTCCCAGCGGGAATACATTGCAGGCATAGGCAGGTACATTATATTCCATTGCCAGGCGTTCCAGTGAAACTTCCGGTGCAGCAGTCAGACGGAAACAATAATTCCGCTCGCCCATGTCTATCTTTTTCACATACCGGTCAGTGGGGATGATCGGCCGGTCGTTGATGGGGTGCGCACAATAGGACACGCCGCGCACCAGAGACATGGACAGTACACCGTCCTTCCAGGAAGAACCGTATGTACCACGGTTCAGCAGTGCGATGCATTTTTCGTCATCCCGAACAGCTACAAACCGTTGTGCCACACATTCCCTGCCGTCCATGTACAGCGGTTCTGTACCAAATGCGGTCTGACCGATATATTCACCGGTGGCAGCCAGAGGAAGAGCCAATTTCAGCATCCTGTCGTTGTCAGCCAGGAAAACATCCACTTTTACATCTACTGCATCGGTATGCTTGTATATATCATATTCCAGACGGATTCTGGTGTTTTCGCACTGAAGGAAGCATTCTACTCCGGTATACACATCGCCGTCTTCGATAACCTGAATGGGCTGCATACCTTTGAACATACCGTCAGGTTGTTCCATCAGCCGGAACGGTACAGGATCGGCACCCATGGCGGTAAGCTGGAAGTGGCCCATGCCCCAAGGGTCAGGATTGTCTTTATAGAACACAGGACAGAAAGCGCCGCCCTTTGTGCTGTCTATATATTCTCTGCCGTCTATCCGGAAGGAACGCATCAGACCTGTCTTGCCATCGATCTCCACATGCTTGCCGATTGCAGGAAGATCCACAATCACATCCGCTCCGGACTCATATGTCTTAACTTTTTTCGGCTGCAGATCCATGTATACGGAAAAACGTGTCAGGGACAAGGGATTCAATTTGGCACGGAAGTAGATCCGTTTCCGCCAGTCCAGATTCAGGTTGCTTTCTTCCTTCACAACCTGCGCCGGCACTGTATTCCCTTCCGCATCAAAGACTCTGGGCTGATAAGCATCGCTGTCCGACCAGTTCTGGTCTGCCAGAGAGAATTCGCACATGATCTCCGTTTCCCATTCGTAAGGATTGGGATTGAGTACCAGAACCGGATATTCTCCCTCAGCAGCGCTGGGTTCGGCATTGGCCATGGCAAAATAGGCTCTGGCACGGAGACGGTTCAGCAGCAGCAAACCATGATCCAGCAGACGGATTCCGTTTTCTTCCCCGGCCCGGACAGAAGAACCGGGCAGTACATCATGGAATTCGGCGTTCAGCAGGTCTTCCACCACTTCATCCAGTTCGGCTTCCGGGTATGCGATCAGTCCCCGCATAGCAGCTACGGAGCAGAGTTTTTCCACCATGTACAGGTTGTTTTCCAGCTCCGCATGCTTCAGTTTAATCTGAGACATGGATGTATAGCATCCCGGCATTACCGTGCGAAGAGACTTGTCATGGACTGCAGCAGGATCGATACTGGCAAAGAAGGTTTCCGGTGTGGAATGCAGAATTTTCATAGAGCCTTCGGCAATCATAGCATCAATGTCTGCCAGGTCTTTCCGGGAGGGACCGCCGCCATGGTTTCCAACGCCCCAAAGAACGCAGATCCGATCTTCCGGCTGTGCATTTGCTTTATTCTGTATGGCTTCCGCTGCGTGTCCGAGTGGTGTATTATATCCCTGGCGCACACCGTTTACTTTGATCCGACTGCCGTCAAAACCTTCCCACCAGAACTGGCCTGCCGGAATGGAATCGCAACCGGCACGGCACAGAATCAGACTGTCCTGACCGCACTTTTTGATGATCTGCACAAGTCCCCTGGTATGTCCGAACGCATCAAAGTTGATAGCCGTGGTGGGATTGACGCCGAACTTTTCCATGAAATAACGGTGCCCCACCTGAATCTGTCTGATAAAACTTTCGCCCTGGGGCATATTGCAGTCTGGCTGGAGATACCAACCGCCCATTATATGCCATTTTCCGCGCCGGATCAGGTCTTTGATACGCTTGAACAGACCGGGTGCATATTCTTCAATATATTTATACAGAGTTACTTCATTGTGACAGAAAATATAATCGAATTCTTCTGCCAGATCCGCGGCGGCACGGAAGGTAGAAAGAGCGGCGGCAGCGCCTTCTTCCCATTCCCATTGCCAGATCGGATCCAGATGCGCATTGCAGATCAGATGTACTTCTTTCATGTTTTCCTCCTGTAATAGATATGCTGCACGCATCAGCGTGAACAGACAATATCCGTATCTTTTATGTATAGTATAAACACATCCGAATATTTTGTCAACCTCTCCCAGGGCAATTTTTCCGTATCTATTGCAATTATCCAACCGGTACGATATAATTAGATATACTTATCCGTAAGAGCTATGAAGGAGATATCCCTTATGATTATCAGACGACTGCGGGAAAACGAAAACGGTCAGTTATGCGAAGTAGAAAGTCTCGGCTTTCTGTATTCGGCAAATGTACGAGATGCTGCGGAAGAAACGCTGAAAAGCGAAGTGTACGGTGCCTTTCTGGATGATGACCAAACGCTGATGTCCGCTATTTACACACCCGAATACCATTCCTGGTGCGGTGATATTACCCTGCCCTCCGTTGGAATCGGTGGTGTGGCTACCAGACCGGAATACAGACGCGGCGGCGGGATCCGGGCGGTTTTCGAGAAGATCTTCCAGCTTGCCCCGGAAAGAAACTGGGTGACAAGCACACTGTATCCTTTTTCCTTTGACTATTACCGGCAGTTTGGTTACGAACGTGTTTTCAAGGTACATACCGTGACTATGCAGGCAAATGTCCTCTCCTGTTTCCCCCGGAATACGGATGCAAAGCTGTACACCTTCCGGACACCGGAAATGCTGGCGGATATTCTGCAGGTTTATAACACATACGCCAGGCGGCACGGTCTTATGTACGCCCGTAACGAAAAGACCCGTGCGTATTCCGATGATCCCTTCAAATCCCAGAAAATGACCTATGTACACTATGATGCCGATGGAAAGGCCGATGCATATGCTACCCTTTCCAAAGACGGTGAAGCAATGACTGTGAAGGATCTGGCGTATATCCATGCGGATGGGCTGCGTGGTATACTGGGATTTATCCGTACATTTGACGGTCAGGTAAGCGAATACCGTTTCAATGATCTTCCTTCCACTGCGGATCTGGATGCGGTAATCCACAATTATATCGATGTGGGGTATGAATCGGACAGCTGCGGTATGGGCCGGATCCTGCTGCTGGAAACCCTTCTGCAGAACTGGGTATATCCGACCGGTACAGGACATTTCCGTCTGCGCTGTGATGATTTTCTGGAATGGAACCGTGCTGTCTGGGATGTAGCGTATGAAAACGGCAAGGGTATTGTAACCAAGCTTCCATATGATGCGGAATTTGACATAGCCGCCGGTATTGCACCGCTGAGCCGGATGATCATGGAAGGCGGATATTCCGTGCGTACGGCATCTTATCTGGACGGAGTCGAGATCCGTAACGGAAATGCGGTCGAATCCGAAGATTTCTTCCGCGCATTCCCCGCACAGGATTTCTACATCCACGATCGCTTCTGATCAACCAATATAAAAGACTGACTGTTTTTACGCAGCCAGTCTTGTTTTTTACAGTTTGGCAAGGGGATTCCATTTTTTGCGGACATAACAGATGCAGTACAGGACAAAGATCAGCAGATTGTGCAGGATCATACAGGCCCATGCAGAAATCAGAGACATATGCCAGATCTGGGTGCAGAGAAATGTTCCCACAATCCGCACGCCCCACATGCCGATCACATTGTAGAAAAAGGGTTCTTTGGTATTCCCGACGCCCTGCATCATCCCTTCCATGATGATCGAGAACCCATAGAACGGTTCCGACACGGCTACCATCCGCAGCACCACAGCTCCTAACCGGATCACTTCGTCCGCATCGGAGAAAATATCCATCAGCGCAGGCGCAAACAGGAACAGACAGCCGCCTGAAAGTATCATCAGAAATACTTCCAGCGGTATGAACATGCCCGCCAGCTCATCCATACGTTTCTTGTCTCCGGCGCCGTAGGCATTCCCCGCCAGGGTTGCAGCGGCGGTCTGCATGCCATATCCGGGGATATAGAAAGCGGATTCTACTGTGTTGGCGATGGTATGGGCAGCTGTGGATATGTCTCCCAGGGAATTGATCATGGAAGCAAACGTTACGTATCCCAGGGAGGTGCCGAACCGCTGCAGCATATTGGGCAGAGCGATCCGCAGGCAGGGGCGCAGGATTTTGATATCCGGTTTCAGTGTCTGCCCTCTCGGGGATACCAGCGGATGTTTCCACAGTACCATGGTAATCCGGATACCGCCGACGGTAAAGGCAATGGCACTGGCTGCCGCTGCACCGATTATACCCCATCCGCAGCCGGGAAGCACCAGTTCAGATCCGAATATCGTTACAATTCGTGTGGGATATATGAACAGAAAATTCAGAATTACATTGATGACATTTACTAAAATACCGGCTTTCATCGGTGTTTTGGTGTCACCTGCAGCCCGCAGAACCGTCCCGAAGATAATACTGGCAGCCCGGGGAAGCATGGGAATATACAAAATAAAGAAGTATCTGCTGGCTGTTGCGCGGATGGAGGGATCCACCTGCATCCACACCGGTATAACACCGCTGAGGGACAGGGACAGTACAGTAAACAGAGTCCCCATAAACAGTACCGCCAGTACGGCTTGTGCAACGGCTTGGGAAGCAGCCTCTTTATCCCTGGCACCGTAGGCACGTGCGATGAACGAAAGGAAACCTACACCAATGGAAGACAGAAAGCCGCCGATCAGCCAGCCTACCGTGGTGGTAGCGCCGACGGCTGCGGTAGCCTGCGTTCCCAGGGAACCGACCATGGCTGTATCTATGTATTGTACCGCTGTCTGCATCAGCTGTTCCAGCATGGTTGGCCATGCCAGAGTCAGAATGATACCAATCATGTGCAGATTCCATTTGGATGTTTTCTGTCGTGTCATAATCAGTCCTGTTATTTTATATCCATTATCATTTGTACATGGGGAATACCGTCTTCCAAAAACGGATCTGAAATACTCCGGAAACCTGCTTTCTCATAAAAGCCTGCCGCATAGCACTGCGCCTCCAGATAAATCCTGTCTCCCTGCAGGCGCTCTGCGGCTACCCGTATACCTGCATCCAGAACCTGCCGGCCCAGGCCTTTCCCGCGTGCAACGGTCAGCACCCTGCCGATCTGTGCCTCTGCAGCATGTCCTTCCCGCAGAAAGACACGCAGATATGCCAGAATCTCACCTTTATCTTCCAGATACACATGGATGCTGCGCAGATCTATCCCGTCCGGATCCTGATATACGCAGTTCTGTTCTACGACAAATACAAGCGAACGCACACGGAGAATTTCATACAGTTCCCCTGCAGTCAGTTCGTCGAATGTTTTTATACACAGCTGCATACTGCCTCCTGTTGGTCAAACCGTTTTATTATAGCACTGTATACTCTGTTTTGTCAATCGCAGCAGGAAAAATGGTTGACTTTCCGCCATGGAAACGGTATAATGGGAGCAGAAACACCCGGAATCCGAACTTTCCGGAACCGTATGAGGAGTGATACTATGACACAGGATTTTGGATACCGTGCAGACCGCACCACAGTGGCTCTGGAAATGCCGGATTATTATATCTGGGATTGTTCTGTAATACAGGCAAACGGAAAATACCATATGTTTTCTTCCCGATGGCCGAAAAAATACGGGTTTGGATGGAACTGGCTCTTTCACAGCGAAATCATCCATGCCACAGCCGACGACCCGGAAGGACCTTACACGTTTCAGAATGTGGTGCTGCCCCGCCGCGGAAGACAGTATTTTGACGGCATGAACACCCACAATACATGCATCAAAGCATGGGGCGGCAAATTTTATCTGTATTATATGGGCTGCAGTTACAGCTGGGATATTCCGGAAGGAGAAAGCATTCCCGGCGGCTATGCCCAGGAAACATGGAACCGGAAACGGATCGGTCTTGCCGTGGCGGACACACCGGACGGCACATTTATCCGCCGGGACACGCCTCTTCTGGAACCGCGGGACTGTTCATTCTGGGACTGCACGATCACGACCAATCCTTCTGTGGCTATTTTGCCGGACGGAACCACATACATGATCTATAAATCCCGTCAGAGTATCGGGAAACCCCTGCAGCTTGGCATTGCTGTCGCTGACAGACCGGACGGGGAATTCCGGCGTCTCTCCGACAAGCCTATTCTGCAGTTCGGGGATGAGGATTTTCATATCGAAGACCCCTTCATCTGGTATGATGATTCCCGGAAAAAATTCTGCCTGATCGCCAAGGATGACGTAAAGAACGGCGCTTATGGCATTACCGGTGAATGGGGCGCCGGATTTTATGCAGAGAGTGACGACTGTAAGGATTTTCAGATTGCCCCGCATCCCAAGGTCTACTCCCGCTCGGTACGCTGGGCAGATGGTCGTGAAACGGTTCAGGGAAATCTGGAACGGCCTTCCCTGCTGTTTGATCAGAACGGGAAACCCACCCATCTGTTCTGTGCCAGCGGGTACGGCTCTTCTCCTTACAACTTTGAAGGCAATACGTTTGTCGTTTGTATGAAACTGGAAAAAGAATCATAAAGAAAAAGAGGAATCCGGCGGGTGTCGTGATTCCTCTTTCTGTTTTATATCACTTTTTTCATCGGATCAAGAGTTTCCGTTTTCCCGCGGTTTAGTAGGCGCCGATCCGTTTGATCTCTTCCACTATTGCTTTGAAATTTTCCAGGCTGACAGAATTCGGGATGGAATGGTCAGATGAGAATATGTAACCGCCGTTTTCTTTCAGCGCAGGAATGACTCTGCGGATTTCTTCAATGATCGCTTCTTTATCGTCCCAAAGAACTGCGTTGATACCGCCGTGCAGCACCAGCTTATCCCCGTATTTTTCCTTGAGTCCCTGGGGATCCATACCGGCTTTCACTTCCAGGGGGTTTAAGGCATCCAGACCTATTTCCATCAGATCATCCACCCGGGACATGATATTGCCGCAGGAATGCATATGTGCATAGATTCCTCTGTTATGGGCCCAGTCAATGGCACGCTTGTGTACAGGTTTCAGCATTTTCCGGTACATCTCGTTGGAGAAAAAGGTAGTTCCCTTATACCCCATATCGTCCGGCCAGCTGATACAGTCAAAATGATATCCGGCATCCCAGATCTGGGAGAACAGATGGATACAGCAGTCCAGGTAGGTATTGAACATATCCACTACCATATCCGGTTCTTCATACATGGCAATCAGAAGATTTTCCGTTCCCATCATCCAGGAATGGGTCACATCAAAGCCGAACCAGAACCCGGCAGTGATCCACTGTCCTTCCGCCTGCCACATCGGATAATACTGCTCCAGATATTTCCAGTTGATGCGGTTTTCACCGGACAGCATCCGCTTTTTGCATTCTTCCCAGGTGTCAGGGGTAGTTACCGTATAGTCCAGAAATTCCGGCGTGGAGTCCAGCTCTTTTACATACCGCAGGGTCACCCCCCAGTTGGTTTTGGTGGTGATGGTATGTTCGGTTTCTTCCAGCACCTGGTAAGGATACTGCGGTGTGATGTCTACACCGATGGATGCGGTTTTATCTGTGCCGAAGAAATCCCGCCAGTCCGCATTTTCCGGCATTCCTTCCTTCTGCCAGCGCCGGATGGTACCTGCCCATGGACTGTCGATAATGGGAACCCTGTCGGCTTCTTTATGGGCATACATGCGGGCAAATCTTTCTTTTACAGTCATCATGGAATGCTCTCCTTCTTTCTGCAGATAGTATAGGATTTTTGTTAATTATAACACAGCCTGTTGCTTCATACAAGTGCCAAACCGGTGATTTTTCCCGTTTTCTGTTTTGTGCAGCACCGTTTTCCACCATTTTTACCGTAAAATAGAAACTTTTTTGGCTGACCCGGTTGTAAAATGGCAAAGGATTCTGTATAATACAATTACAATACTTATCGTAAACGTGAAAGGATTGCTTTTATGAATACCGAACAAATCCGAAAAATTTTCACCGACACCGCTTATGTACGTACCGGCGGCAGCGATGCGGAACTTGCCTGTGCCGAGTATTTGCGCCGGTGCTGTGAAGAGCTTGGTCTGCCTGCCCATCTGGAACCCTTTGCCGTGGATATGGCGTCCATCCGTACTGCTGTACTGGAAGCTGATGGAGAAAGCATTCCCTGTAAGGGATATCTCTGCGCCGGCTCCGGTGTGGTGGAAGCCCCCCTGTACTACCTCCCCCATGCCGACAAGTATACCCTCTCCCAGATCCGCGGAAAGATTGTTATGATCGACGGGTATCTGGGATACTGGATGTACAAGGATCTGCTGGACAACGGTGCTGTTGGATTCATCACATACGACGGCAACGCCAATTATGCGGATTTTGATATTGACCAGCGGGAACTGCGTTCCTATGTCAGCTGCGGCAACAAGATTCCCGGGGTTAACATCAACGCCAAACACGCCATTTCCCTGATCGAAAAAGGCGTTTCCAACGTGAAGATCACCCTGGAACAGGATGAATATGTTGGTCTGTCCCGGAATGTGGTCATGGACATGCCCGGCGAGATCCCGGAAACCATCGTTTTCACCGCCCATTATGACTCTACTTCCCTTTCCCAGGGTGCCTATGACAACATGTCCGGCTGCATAGGGCTGCTGGGGATTGCCGAATACTTCAAGGAACACCCTCATCGTTACAGTCTGCGTTTCATTTTCTGCGGCAGCGAAGAACGGGGGCTGCTGGGTTCCAAGGCATATGTGGCATCCCACGGCAAAGAACTGGATAAGATCGTTCTGAACATCAATCTGGATATGATCGGTTCCATCATGGGTAAGTTTATTGTCTGCTGCACATCCGAAGCAGAGCTTGTACATTATGTTTCTTATCTGGCTCTTGAAAAAGGCTTTGCCGCATACGCGTATCAGGATGTCTATTCCAGTGACTCTACCCCCTTTGCAGACAAGGGTATCCCTGCCGTTTCTTTCGCCCGCAGTGCCCCCGGCAATACGGCAACCATCCACAATTCCTATGATACCGCCGCCGTTATGAAACCGGAACATGTCATCGCGGACACCGCCTTCATCTGCGCATTTGCCGATCGTATGGCCAACGCTGTACGCTGCCCTGTCAAGCGGGAAATGCCGGACAATATGAAAGATAAGCTGGACCGGTACCTGCTTCGGAAGCGTTGACGTGACTTTTACCGTCACTGGATTTGATTTGTTAACTACAGGAGGAACACCATGTATCCGAATTTTGCATACGATAAAACACTTGTGAAATGCCATCCTTCGCCCCGTCAGATGATCGTGGAACAGATGGAATTCTATGCTTTCGCTCACTTTACTGTGAATACATTCACGGACAAGGAATGGGGCGACGGCACAGAACCGGAATCTGTTTTCAACCCTACCGAACTGAATGCGGATCAATGGGTGGATGCACTGAAGTCTGCCGGAATCGGCGGGCTGATCCTGACCTGCAAGCACCATGACGGGTTCTGTCTGTGGCCTTCCGCCTATACGGAGCACTGTGTCAAAAACAGTCCCTTCAAAAATGGCAAAGGGGATGTGGTAAAAGAAGTTTCTGACGCCTGCCGCAAAGGTGGGATCAAATTCGGCGTGTATCTTTCTCCCTGGGACAGAAACAGCCGTCTGTACGGTACGGATGAATACAACGATTATTTCTGCAGCCAGCTGACGGAACTGCTGACCCAGTATGGAGACATCTTCACCGTTTGGTTTGACGGTGCCTGCGGCGAAGGTCCCAACGGGAAACGCCAGGTATACGACTGGGAACGTTACTACGCCCTGATTCGGAAGCTGCAGCCGGATGCCTGCATTGCCATCTGCGGTCCCGACGTGCGCTGGTGCGGCAATGAAGCCGGGGATACGAGACCCAGCGAATGGTCTGTTCTGCCGGTCGGATTTGAAGAACCGGACGATGTAGCTGAAAAAAGTCAGAAATCCGATGATACTTCTTTCCGGGAAAAAACCATAGATGCCATGCAGCGTGACCTCGGCAGCCGTGAATTCCTGCAGGGGAATACCGGTCTGAACTGGCGTCCTGCAGAAACCGATACGTCCATCCGTCCGGGCTGGTTCTATCATGCCTCGGAAGACGATAAAGTACGCTCCACCGAAACCCTTCTGGACATCTGGTATCGCACGGTAGGGGGCAATTCCAAGCTGCTGCTGAATATTCCGCCGGACAGACGTGGGCTGTTCCACGAAGTGGACGTACAGCGGCTGCGGGAAATGGGCGCATACATCCGGAAAACCTTTGCTGTCAACCTGGCAGAAAACGCAGTGATCACGGCAGACACGGACGATGGATATCATTCTGCCGATGCTCTGAAAATCAACAGCTATGACGAATATTACAAGCCTTTTGACGGTGACAATCAGGTGACAGTGACCATCAAACTGGACGGCGTACACGATGTAAGCCATGTGGTAATCAAAGAACACATTCCCATGAGCCAGCGTGTGGAATCTTATGGGATTGATATCAGAAATCCGGACGGCACATATGCGGAAGTGGCTGCCGGCACCACCATCGGATACCAGAAGATTGAAAAGTTTGATCCGGCGGCAACCGATGAAGTGCGTATCCGGATCACAGATTCCCGTGTATGCCCGATTCTGTCTTTCGTAGGGGTATATTGATCCCTTCCTGTTACGGAGGTTGTCCTATGGAATTTATCACATATGAAATGTTCGGCGCCGTAGGTGACGGCGTGACAGACGATATGCCGGCAGTGATCCTGGCTCATGAAGAAGCCAACAGACGCTCTGTGCCTGTGAAAGCAAAAGAGGGTGCAGTCTATTATGTTTCTCCGAAAAACTATACGGCTATTGTACAGACTTCGGTGGACTGGACAGGTGCTAAGTTTATCATTGACGACCGGGAATGCGAAAACCGCAATGCTGCCCTGTTTATGGTCACAACAAAAAATGAACCGGTGGAACTGTTCATCCCATCACTGCGCCGCGGTCAGACAAAGCTGGACAATCCTTACGGGAAAGAGCTGTATGTGGTGGTAAGAAACAACAATCACAAGGACTATATCCGCAAAGGACTGAATCAGAACAACGGCACTGCCAGAACAGACAATTTCATTCTCCGCGCCGACAGCACACTTCCCTCTCCTGTTTCCTTTGATTTTGATGAGGTTACCAGCGTTCATGCTGTGCCGGTGGATACAGAACGGCTGACCCTCACCGGCGGGGAATTTACCACTATTGCCAACCAGTGGGTATCCGAGTATGCCTATCATGCCAGGAATATTGTGGTACGCCGCTCCAATGTGGAGATTTCCGGGATTACCCACCTGATCACAGGGGAACTGGATCACGGCGCTCCCTATTCCGGATTTCTTTCCATCAGCGGCTGTGCCCATGTCTGTGTACATGACTGCGTCTTTACCGGTCACAAGATCTATTCCACCATTGGTGCTGCCGGAAAGCCGGTTTCCATGGGTTCCTATGATATCGGTCTGGGCACTGCATCAGATGTATCCCTGATCCGGTGCCGCCAGACCACTGATATTCATGACCGTGGATACTGGGGACTCATCGGTACCAATTTCTGCCGTGACCTTTTACTGGAAGACTGTGTGTTCTCCCGGTTTGATGCCCACCAGGGCGTTACCAACTGTACCCTGCGCCGCTGTACCCTGGGCTGGCAATGCCTGAATGCCATCGGCAACGGTACCTTCCTGATCGAGGACACCAATGCCTATGGCTATGCCCTGGTGAATCTGCGCAGTGATTACGGCAGTACCTGGAACGGTGATATGATCATCCGGAACTGTACATGGCATCCCCTTGGAGACAACCGCGCTGTTTTCTCCGGCCATAATGACGGTACCCATGATTTCGGTTACGACTGCTATCTGCCGCAGCATGTGATTATTGACGGACTGCATATTGGGGAAGAGAATCCGGATAACCGTCCTCTCTGTATTTTCAATAACTATCTGGGAAATGCGGAAATTCCGGCAGCGGAAAGAAAGTATATGCCCATTCCGCCGGTATCTGTTACGGTACAGAATATCTGCACTGACCGGCCTGTGACCCTATGCGACAAACCGGAGCTGATGCCCGAAACCCGGTTTGAAATCCGCTGAATCCCAAAACGACAGAACCGTATCCAAGCGATTCTGTCGTTTTTGTGTTTGCTTATGCGGCAGTTCTGCCATTATTTTCAGATCCTGTTAATGCCCTTTCACATCCTGTCTTCTTTCTGCTTCCGCACGAATCTGCGGAAAGAAAACGGTATCAGCCGGACAGAATTCGTATTTTTCAATATCTGATGTACGGATCCACTGCATGTCCATATGTTCCAGCATTTTGGGTGTTCCTTCTGCGATATGCGCATTGTACAGTGTCAGGTGCACTGTGAGATCCGGATATTCATGGTTCACATCGGTACAGATGCTTTCTACCGTTATGGTAATCCCCAGTTCTTCCCGGCATTCCCGTACCAATGCTTCCGCACCGGTCTCCCCCGGTTCCGCCTTTCCCCCCGGAAACTCCCACAGCAGGCCTCTGGCTTTCTGTGCGGGCCGCTGACAGATCAGAAAGCTGTCCCCCTGCCAGATAAGCGCTGCAGATACTTCAATCATATGTCGTTCCTTTCCGACGGATACAGCTTCCGTACTTTTTCACAAAGCTTACTGTAGATTCGTTCACAAAACCATGGTTCGCTGGATCTTTCGGAGATCTCTTCCGTATCTATCCAGGCAACACTGCTGTTTTCATCCGGTTTGCAGCGGACTGGGGCTGTCGGATCTGCTTCCAGCAGCCATGTTACATTGAGATGCAGGTGAGACGGGACATACACACCTTTTTTCTCGTGTCCGTTTACTGTCAGAATCTCAACGGACAGCGGTTTCTCTGCAACAAGCTTCAATTCTGTCAGTCCGCTTTCTTCCATAGCCTCCCGTATTGCCACGGCAGAAAGATCCTTCTCGCCGTCCGCATGTCCACCCAGCCAGGCCCAGGAGTGATACAGATTGTGGTACGCCATCAAAACTTTTTTCCGGTCCGGCGTGACCACCCAGGCGGATGCGGTAAAATGAGCAGTTTCGTTTTTACGTGCAAACACCTCAGGACTGGATTCCAGATGGCGGAGAAGATGCGGCAGATCCCGTTCTTCCTGCACATTCCATGGCTTATACTCCTGCAGGATTGTTTTTAAGTCACAGGTATGGTACATTCCATAATCTCCTTTTGAGAACTGTATACACTGCATTATTCCAGATCATGGGTATGATGCTTTACAGGATTTATTAAATACTCTGTCAAAGGAAACAGCAGGCATCCAATCAGATAGCACACCAGATCGGCTGCCGAGAACGTAGTCCCCAGCAGGATCCGGAAGAAGCGTATATGCCCAAGTCCCATCAACGAAACAAAATCAAAATATTGCCCCATTTCTACAGCAGCGGCAAACAGAAATACATACAGCGGCAGCCACGGCAGTTTATCCGGCAGAAAAATCCGGATAAAGCAGCAGATGAGTACCGTCACCAGAATATCGCCTCCGTATGGTCGGATAAAACGATCTTTGACAAACAAAGCAATACAGATTTCTGTCAGCAAGAGAATGCCAAACAAGAGTCCGTATCGAATCCGTTTCCGTTGTCTTTCCTGGTTCATCTGTATCCTCCTCCGGAAGTCTTTCCGTATAAACAATTATAAAGGAAGCCGCACAAAAATCAACTCTCTTGACAAAAAAACTTATTAGTCAGACTGTATGCCAGATATATTGACATTTTTCCTTTTCTATTATATAATAGAGCCAGTCATGTTCTGCCGAGGAGTTGATCTATCATACATAAAGTTTGCAAAAGTATTCTTCTTGTTCTGGCAGGGATTTTACTTACTTACGGTATTCTGGCAATATTCCCACGTCCGGACAATTACCCATACGTCAATCCCATGCGCCGTGAAGGTGAACTGCCGATTCTCATCGCTCACGGAGGCGGAAACCGCGAATTTCCGGACAATACACTGGAAGCCTTCTACAACGCCTATAGTGTGGATCCCGGCGTGATGATGGAAACGGATGACAGCATTACCAAAGACGGAGTGGTCATCCTTTCCCATGATACCACTCTGGATCGCAAAACCAATGTGACCGGTACCATTGCAGATTGGAATTACAGCGATCTGATGGCACAGGAAGTTGACTTCGGGTATACCAATCCCACCTCCGGCGGCGTTCTGAACGGAGAACGGGAACATTTCAAGGGCCCGGACGGACTGGAAAGATACCCGACAGACGTGGAGTATCCTGACGGCATCACCCCGCGGCATGAAACGGTAT
>SVSN01000028.1 GCA_015064285.1 Oscillospiraceae bacterium
CACCGGTGCTGATCAAGAAGGCCTGCGGCATCGAAACCGCTTCCGCTACCCCCAACAAGACCAAGGTTGCCACCATTAAGAAGGATCAGGTTCGCCAGATCGCAGAACTGAAGATGAAGGACCTGAATGCAGGTTCCATCGAAGCAGCCATGAGCATGATCGCAGGTACTGCACGCTCCATGGGCGTTGTTGTTGAAGAGTGAGGAGGACGGTAAAGAATGTTTAAGGGTAAGAAATATAAGGACAGTGTAAAGCTGCTGGAAAAGAGCAAGCTGTACGATCCCGAAGAAGCTCTGGAACTGGTTTGCCAGACCTCCAAGGCTAAGTTCGACGAAACCATCGAAATCCACGTTCGTCTGGGTGTTGACTCCCGTCACGCTGACCAGCAGGTTCGTGGTGCTATCGTTCTGCCTAACGGTACCGGTAAGACCGCACGCGTTCTGGTATTTGCCAAGGGCGACAGAGCGGAACAGGCTAAGGCAGCCGGCGCTGACTATGTTGGCGACGTAGATCTGGTTGAAAAGATCACCAAGGAAAACTGGTTTGAATTCGACGTTGTAATCGCTACTCCCGACATGATGGGTACCATTGGTCGTCTGGGTCGTGTACTGGGTCCCAAGGGCCTGATGCCTAACCCCAAGGCTGGTACTGTAACCATGGACGTTGCCAAGGCTGTTAACGAAGCCAAGGCCGGTAAGATCGAATACCGTCTGGACAAGACCAACATCATCCACTGTCCCATCGGCAAGGCTTCCTTCGGTAAGGAAAAGCTGGCTGAAAACTTCAACACTCTGGTTGGTGCTATCATCAAGGCTAAGCCTGCTGCTGCAAAGGGTCAGTACATCAAGTCCTGCGTTGTGGCTTCCACCATGGGCCCTGGTATCAAGGTGAACCAGGCAAAGCTGGGCTGAGTTGGCTGAAATAATTAAAATAGAAGGCTGCGGAAATTCCGTGGCCTTTTGTTTTTCGGGAAGTCAAGATTGATTTATTCATTCATCTGTGCTATAATGATTTTATACATATATGGATTGCTCTGGTGTTGGGGAGGTACTTCCGATGTTTGATATCTGGATCGGAGACATGAATGCAAGTTTTCTGATATATATGATAGCGGTT
Source organism: Oscillospiraceae bacterium (assembly GCA_015064285.1). GTDB lineage: Bacteria > Bacillota > Clostridia > Oscillospirales > CAG-272 > UMGS1696. The sequence goes on from SVSN01000028.1 coordinate 1,117, forward strand.
GTCGTATGGATAGCACAGCTTCTGCTTTGTTTTCTGGTTAAGAATCGGGCTGTAAGGCTGATTCCGGTAATCCTGTGTGGTATAGCTGCTGCGGCATGTCTGATAATGGCACCTATGGCATCCGGCTGGGATGGCCTGGGATGGATAGTTTTTGCTGCATATGCCGGCTTCCTGCTGTCGGTGTGCGCACTTGGGTGGGGAATCTGGGGTCTCTGGAAATTGCTGCAACGGATTTGGAAGAAAAAACAGACAAACGCATAGATATAAGGCTGCAATACCGCGGCCTTTTCTGTTTCCCGGGAGAATAAAAAATGACCCGCCGTATGACAGGTCATTTTTCTATGTCAGTTTATAGTCTGGCTTTGATAGCATCTGCAATGTCCAGAACTTCCCAGGGGGTGTCCAGATCTTCCCGGCCCATGTGACCGTAGGCAGCCGTGTCACCGTAAATAGGTCTGCGCAGGTCAAAACGGGAAATGATGGCGGCGGGGCGCATGTCCACCAGTTCCATCAGAATGTCGGCCAGAGCTGTGTCGGCGATCTTGCCGGTGCCGAAGGTGTCCACCATCACGGAAACCGGACGGGCCACGCCGATGGCATAGGCCAGTTGTACTTCACACTTGGAAGCAGCACCGGAGGCAACTACGTTCTTGGCCAGATAACGGGCCATGTAGGAAGCGGAGCGGTCAACCTTTGTGGGGTCCTTGCCGGAGAATGCACCGCCGCCGTGACGGGAATACCCACCGTAAGTATCTACAATGATCTTACGGCCGGTAAGACCGCTGTCACCCATAGGGCCGCCGATAACAAAACGTCCGGTGGGATTTACGTAGATCTTGGTGTCGGCGTCGATCATGCCGGTGGGAACGGTAGGTTCGATTACTTCCCGGATGATGTCGGCGCGGATCTGTTCCAGGGTAACATTTTCGTCATGCTGTGAGGAAACCACAACGGCATCCAGACGGACAGGCTTGCCGTTATCGTCGTATTCAACGGTTACCTGGGTCTTTCCGTCGGGACGAAGATAGGGCAGGGTACCGTTTTTCCGAACGGCAGTCAGCTGCAAAGCCATCTTGTGTGCCAGGGAGATGGGCAGCGGCATCAGTTCGGGGGTGTCATCGCAGGCATAACCGAACATGAGGCCCTGGTCACCGGCGCCGGTGTCAAAAGCATCGGTATCGGTGCCGTCCTTGGCTTCCTTGGACTTGTCCACGCCCATGGCAATGTCAGGGGACTGCTTGTGGATGGAGTTGATAACAGCACAGGTATGGCCGTCAAAGCCGTACTTGGCTCTGTCGTAGCCGATGTTGACTACGGTATTGCGGACGATCTCCTGGAAGTCTACTACTGCGTTGGTGGTAATTTCCCCCATGATCATTACCATGCCGGTGGTGCAGCAGGTTTCGCAGGCCACACGGGACATGGGATCGATACGGAGAATTGCATCCAGAATCCGGTCGGAAATCTGGTCACAGATCTTATCGGGATGTCCTTCGGTTACAGATTCGCTGGTAAATAAACGCTTCATACAGGTTCCTTTCTAATGGCGTGCTGGCACAAAAAAGCGCCCTCGCAGAGAGAACGCTTTTCGATCGTAAAAAAGTTCTCATCTGTCAGGAATTGGCACCTTGTCTCTCGATAGGTTGCCGGGCATCACAGGGCCAGTCCCTCCGCCTCTCTTGATAAGAATTCAATTATGTTGGACAGCTTTTAACGTGTATAGTATACCATAAAACCAGTCTGATTGCAAGAACGTACATTCCGAAATTCCGACAGAATCCGCTGTAATCTTTATGGAATATGGCGAAACGCTGAAGCACTGTCAGGAAGGAAGATTGGTGAGTGCAAAGGAACCGTTGAGTACCAGGAAGAAATACGCAAGTGCGGCGGCAGCGATTACCAGTGCTGTGATCATTACGATAAGAGACTGCTTTTTGTGGAACACCCGTACTTCCCCTGCAACCTCTGCCATGCCGTTTTTCATGAAGCCGGAAGCCTTCAGTGCATGTGAAACCGGTTTATACAGCAGAAACACCACGGCACTGTTGAAAATAGCTTTTGTCAGGTTGAAAGGGAAGAGAAGTGTGGGGATCATAGCAGCTACATCTGCGGAGGTGGTACCGTTGCCGATGTAGTGAGGGGTGATCAGCAGATTGGCCAGCAGCATGACGATGATCATGGCGCAAGATGCGGAAACCATTCCCAGAACTGCGCCGGTCATGCTGCGTTTTTTCGTATAGATCAGACTGCCGAGACAGACAAAGGTGATACTGGCCAGAACATTCATGATGAGTCCGTATACGCCGGTGCCGCTGATGGTAACAAATTCGATCAGACAGGTGATCACAACGGTAACAAGCCCTGCCAGGGGGCCGAAGAACATGGCGCCGATGGTCATAACGGCATCTTTCAGTTCAAAAGACAGAAATGCCGCCTTGAAATGGAACAGTACGCAGCATATGTAGGAAAGGGCGACAAAAACACCCACAGCGATCATTTTGCGGATTTTGATATTGTTTTGCATAAGAATGTCCTCCCGTCATAAGATATTTCAGGGAGAGAAAAAGTCCCCTGTCTCTGCCGGATGGCAAAAAAAGGGGACAAGCCGAAAAGACGACTGTTTTTCTCTTTTCTCGTCCGGACTATCCCGGATATGCGGCAGAGAATATCTCTGTCAGCATACCGGAAGAAATATGAGGATATCATATTTCTTCGCAGGTTCATGAAGGATCATGAAACCTGGACCGTCGGCACAGGAATTACACCTGTTCGGCTCATGCGCACAGCATAAGTTCGCGGGCTTTACCGCCGGTAAGGAATTTCACCTGTCCCCAAAGAATGTACAAAAATCGGTATAAAGGCAGGAAATTGTACGTGTTTACTGCCCGGTTACGTTTTCCACAAACTTCTGCATAGCAGATTCGATGGAAGGTGTGATGGAAGCGTATTTGGATGCGAAATCCGTGTTCTTGCTGGTGGTCATAGCGGAAAGGGTACTGAAAATGTTACCCCATCCGAAAGCAATCGCCAGATCGATGGTACGGTTTTCCAGAATAATGGCCAGCATACCGCGGCTTTCTTCGTCACTCATGTACTTACGCTGCAGAGCAACATCGAAATAAGCGGGGGTCAGCGTAGACTGACTTTCATGCGCCAGAGCTTCCAGCATGAAGCCGACAGCATCAGGATCCTGACAGGAAATCGGCACAGTAACAGTGGAGCAGTTGCCCTGGTTGATGGTCGTGTTGTAGGCCGTCTGTGCTTCATCCAGTTTCGGCAGCGGCAGCAGACCGTATTCGCTTTCCATTTCCCTCATGAGAGTATATGTCAGCAGACCGGCTACATAGAACAGAGCGAGGTCGTTCCGGAAGTTGGCGCGGATCAGGTCGCTCCAGGCGTTGCTGTAGGTTTTCTTGGCATTTTCCACCAGCAGAGTCGTGTCGTTGTCACACTGGAAAGCAAAAATGGCTTCCAGTACAGAATAGGTTCTGTCGGACAGGGGCTTCAGCTGGGGAATGTCGTTCTCGTCTTTTTCAGTGAACTGTTCGCCGGAAGAGAAGAACAGGAAAGTGGTGTTTTCAGCAGCACCAACAGTACCCCAGAGATCCTGGTCGTCCATGCTGCCGTTACCGTCCAGGTCAGTGGCAACCACTTGAGACATTTCGTGGAACTTTTCATATGTCCAGGTGCCTTCGTTGACAAGGCTGTAGGGCATATCCATGCCATTGTCCACCAGCAGCTTCTTGTTGAAGAATACAGCCCAGGTAGCGTTGTTATCCATTATGTTGATATCGCCCATGGCTGCCAGCTGTTTGCCGCCGATAGTCAGGTCATCCGCGATGGCGCCGTCCCACCAGGACTTGGACATATCAATGTGCGGCATCTGGGAAAGGTCAGAAAGCATGCCCTTGGTCATCAGATATCCGCCGTTCATCAGATTCAGCATGGCAACCTGATACGTATCGTCACCGGCTGTGACCAGTTGTTCAACGGTAGCAGCCAGGTCTTCCCCTGCGGCACTGGGGGTCTCAGTAATGGTGAAGTTGTATGTATCTGCCATGGAAAGATTGCGGGAGTAAACGGCGTCGTTTATAACTTCACCGTTTTGTTCTTCGGAATAAATTTCTACGGAATAGTTGTTGGCGTTGCGTTCGATCCCCATAACGTAGAAATGGAAGTTCTGTCCGCCAAAATCGCGGTCGGGCAGGTCAAGGGGTTCTTCAGGCTCTGTCTGATCCTCAGAAACAGAAATACCCTCGGCGTTTTCGTTACCGAGGGTATTGTTATCTGTTGTATCTGCGCCGGAGCCGCTCGGTGAACAGCTCACTATGGAAGGAACCAGTAACAGAAGAGCCAGAAGAGCAGAGAAGCTTCTTCTATACTTCATGTGCTACCTCATTCTTTCAAAGATGCAGCGATAGAATGCAAATGTTTTGGGAAATTAGCCTTCGATTTCAGCAACAACGCCGGAACCTACGGTACGGCCACCTTCACGGATAGCGAAACGCAGACCCTTTTCGATAGCGATGGGGGTGATCAGTTCAACGCCCATATCTACGTTGTCACCAGGACGGCACATTTCAACGCCTTCAGGCAGCTTGATGGTACCGGTAACGTCGGTGGTTCTGAAGTAGAACTGAGGTCTGTAACCGGAGAAGAAGGGCTTCTGACGGCCGCCTTCCTTTTCAGTCAGAACGTAAACCTGACCAATGAACTTGGTGTGGGGGTTGATGGAACCGGGCTTGCACAGAACCTGACCTCTTTCGATGGCCTTCTTGTCGATACCACGGAGCAGCAGACCTACGTTGTCACCAGCTTCAGCGGAATCCAGCAGCTTACGGAACATTTCAACACCGGTGATAACGGTGGTCTTCTTTTCATCGGTCAGACCAACGATTTCTACGGTGTCACCCATCTTAACAGTACCACGTTCTACTCTACCAGTAGCAACGGTACCACGACCGGTGATGGAGAATACGTCTTCTACAGGCATCAGGAAGTCCAGGTCAGACTTTCTTTCGGGAGTAGGAATGTATTCGTCAACAGCGTCCATCAGTTCCAGGATGGAAGCGTATTCGGGAGCATTGGGATCGGTGCTGGAAGATTCCAGAGCGTCACGAGAGGAACCCTTAACGATCGGAATATCGTCGCCCGGGAATTCGTATTCGGACAGCAGTTCACGGATTTCCATTTCAACCAGTTCGAGCAGTTCTTCGTCGTCAACCAGGTCAGTCTTGTTCATGTAAACAACGATTGCGGGAACGCCTACCTGACGAGCCAGCAGGATGTGTTCACGAGTCTGCTGCATGGGACCGTCGGAAGCAGCAACAACCAGGATAGCGCCGTCCATCTGAGCAGCACCGGTGATCATGTTCTTAACATAGTCAGCGTGGCCAGGGCAGTCAACGTGTGCGTAGTGACGAGAGTCGGTTTCGTATTCAACGTGACGGGTGTTGATTGTGATACCACGAGCCTTTTCTTCGGGAGCGTTGTCGATCTGGTCGTATGCCATGAATTCAACGTTGCCGTTCTTGAGGCCGAGAACCTTGGTGATAGCAGCAGTGGTAGTGGTCTTACCATGGTCAACGTGACCGATGGTACCGATGTTAACGTGAGGCTTTGTGCGCTCAAATTTTTCCTTTGCCATTTGGATAGATCCTCCTGATAAATGATTTTAATAGAATTATATTAGCTTACGGATTGTATCTCGAAACCGGCATTATTTCACGCCGGTGCGAGCCTTAATGATGGTTTCGTGTACGCTCTTGGGAACCTGTGCGAAGTGGTCGGGTTCCATAGAATAGGTACCGCGGCCCTGAGAACGGGAACGAAGAACGGTAGCGTAACCAAACATTTCAGACAGCGGGATGAAGGCGTTGATCTGGTAGGCACCATATACGCTGTCCATGGACTGAATCTGACCACGGCGCTGGTTGATGTCACCGATAACGTCACCCATGTACTCTTCGGGAATCACAACGACAACCTTCATAACAGGCTCAGTCAGCACAGGGGCTGCTTTGGCCATAGCTTCCTTGAATGCCATGGAACCGGCAATCTTGAATGCCATTTCGGAGGAGTCAACTTCGTGATAAGAACCGTCGTACAGATTGACCTTAACGTCAACTACGTTGTAACCGGCGATAACACCATTCTGCATAGCGCTCCTGATACCGGCTTCAACGGCAGGAATATATTCCTTGGGGATCGCACCGCCGACCACGGTGTTTTCGAATACAAATCCGGCACCGGGTTCGTTGGGTTCGATCTTGATCTTACAGTGACCGTACTGACCCTTACCACCGGACTGACGTGCGTACTTGCAGTCTACATCAGCAGCCTTGGTGATGGTTTCCTTGTAAGCAACCTGAGGACGACCAACATTTGCTTCTACCTTGAATTCTCTCAGCAGACGGTCAACGATGATTTCCAGGTGCAGTTCACCCATACCGGCGATGATGGTCTGACCGGTGTCTTCGTCGGTGTAGGTTCTGAAGGTCGGGTCTTCTTCAGCCAGCTTGGAAAGGGCGATACCCATCTTTTCTTCGCCGGCCTTGGTCTTGGGTTCGATAGCAACGCGGATAACGGGTTCCGGGAATTCCATGGATTCCAGGATAATCGGGTGCTTTTCGTCGCAGAAGGTATCACCGGTGGTGGTGTTCTTTACAGAAACAACAGCAGCGATATCACCGGCGTAGCATACATCGATATCTTTCCGGTCGTTGGCGTGCATCTGCAGAATACGGCCAAAACGTTCTCTGGCCTTCTTGGCAGGGTTGTACGCGGTTTCGCCGGTGGTGATGGAACCGGAATATACACGGAAGAAGCAGAGCTTACCAACGTAGGGGTCGGTCATGATCTTGAAGGCCAGAGCTGCAAACGGTTCTTCATCGGATGCGGGACGGGCTTCTTCTTCTTCGGTATCCGGGTTGATACCGGTAATTGCGGGAATGTCCAGAGGGGAGGGCATGTAATCAATGATTGCATCCAGCAGTTTCTGAACACCCTTGTTCTTATAAGAAGTACCGCAGACAACGGGTACGAACTTATTGGCGATGGTTGCGCGGCGGATAGCGGCCTTGATATCATCGGTGGTGTAATCTTCACCTTCGATGTACATTTCGAAGAATTCTTCGTCAACTTCTGCCAGAGATTCCAGCATGGCTGCGCGGTATTCTTCGGCCTTACCTGCCATATCAGCAGGAATAGCTTCCACACGCATATCCTTACCGAGGTCGTCGTAATATACGTCAGCCTCCATGTTCAGGAGGTCGATGATACCCCGGAAGGAGTCCTCAGCCCCAATGGGAAGCTGAATCGGAACAGCATTGGCCTTGAGGCGTTCCTTCATCATGTCTACAACATGGTAGAAGTTAGCGCCCATGATGTCCATTTTGTTAACGTAAGCCATTCTCGGTACACCGTAGTTCGTGGCCTGTCTCCAAACGGTTTCAGACTGGGGTTCTACACCGCCTTTAGCACAGAAAACCGTAACAGAACCGTCAAGAACACGGAGAGAACGCTCTACTTCCACAGTGAAGTCCACGTGGCCGGGGGTGTCGATGATGTTGAGTCGCGTATCGTTCCAGAAGCAAGTGGTAGCTGCAGAGGTGATGGTAATGCCTCTCTCCTGTTCCTGTTCCATCCAGTCCATAGTGGCGGAACCTTCGTGGGTTTCACCGATCTTATGAGTCTTCCCGGTGTAGAACAGGATACGCTCCGTGGTAGTGGTCTTACCGGCATCGATGTGAGCCATGATGCCGATGTTCCGTGTACGCTCAAGTGAATATTCCCTTGGCATGTATTCAATCTCCTTTTAAGATGGGGGCACGGACTTGTCGAAAAGTCGCGATGAAATGCGGAAATGCGATTCAGATAACCGGGTGGCAGTCCGATTAATATCTGAAGTGTGCGAATGCCTTGTTGGCTTCTGCCATTCTGTGCATTTCTTCTTTCTTCTTGAATGCACCACCGGCGCTGTTCTTGGCGTCGATGATTTCAGCGGCGAGACGGTCGGCCATGGTCTTTTCGCCTCTGGTTCTGGAAAAATTAACGATCCAGCGCAGACCCAGGGTCTGACGTCTTTCCGGTCTAACTTCCATAGGAACCTGGTAGTTGGAGCCACCTACACGGCGAGCCTTAACTTCCAGAACGGGCATAACGTTTTCCAGTGCTTCGGTGAACACTTCCAGGGGGTTCTGGCCCACCTTGGATTCAACCTGAGCGAACGCGTCATATACAATCTTCTGTGCAACGCCCTTTTTGCCGTCGTACATAACATTGTTGATCAGCTTGGTAACCAGCTTAGAATTGTAAAGCGGGTCCGGTAAAACATCTCTCTTAGAAATCTGACCTCTTCTAGACACTGTTCTTCCCTCCTTCATAAATTTTAAATGATATCACAGGTACTCGAAAGAAATCTTCCGCAAGTGTGTTCCTGGCCAGTATATCTTAAACATCTATTACAGGCAGGTATACACAAACGAGGAATGCTGCATTAAGCAGTTAAATCAATAGGGGAGCGCGAAATAAACGAATTATTTCTTCTTTGCTCTCTTTGCGCCGTATTTGGAACGGGACTGGTTACGGTTGGCAACGCCCTGGGTATCCAGAGTGCCGCGGATGATGTGGTAACGTACACCAGGCAGGTCACGTACACGGCCGCCGCGGATCAGAACTACAGAGTGTTCCTGCAGGTTGTGACCGATACCGGGAATGTAGCAGGTAGCTTCCATACCGTTGGTCAGACGAACCTTGGCGATCTTACGGATAGCAGAGTTAGGCTTCTTGGGGGTGGTGGTATGAACCTTGGTGCATACGCCACGCTTCTGAGGTGCGCTCTGTTCGGTGGGAACCTTCTTCAGAGAGTTGAAGCCCTGCTGCAGTGCGGGAGCCTTGGACTTGTAGGTCTTGTCCGTTCTGCCCTGCTTAACCAGCTGATTAAAAGTAGGCATCTTGGTAATCCTCCATTTCTTCTGTAATAAATGTTGCATTTTGCCTTGTTGGCTTCGGAATCCGGCAGAGATGAAACCGTTTCCGGCTGCATTTGGGCATAGAGAAACCTCACTTTCCCAATGCATGCACCCCATTATAACAAATTCCTGCATATTTGTCAAGGGGATTCTATCACTGGAATCATATTCTCCCACTTGCACAACATTTATGCAAAACAGGACCGGAATTTAGCATCATTTTTCAATAAAAAATACGCAAAAACGTAAACAGGATAAGAAAAAACGCTCCTGCACCGGTTTCCCGATGCAGAAAGCGTCAGTTCTTTGTACATTAATATATATACAGGGAATTACAGCAGAGATTCTTCCTCGTCACCGTCATCAAGAATGGTATCGGCGGGAACGGAATCATTCATGCTGTCATCAAAGCTTTCGTGACCGAACTCGTCTTCATCATCAAAGAAGTCGTCGTCTTCGTGGATATCGTCCTCTTCGAAATCGGACAGATCCAGATCCAGGAACGGAGAGTCGGGATCGACGGTGTGTTCCACTTCGATGTTTCTGTACTGATCCATACCAGTACCGGCGGGAATCAGCTTACCGATGATAACGTTTTCCTTCAGCGCCAGCAGGTGGTCGATCTTACCCTTGATCGCAGCTTCGGTCAGAACCTTGGTGGTTTCCTGGAAGGAAGCGGCAGACAGGAAGGATTCGGTCAGCAGGGAAGCTTTGGTAATACCCAGCAGCACTGCTTCGCCGGTAGCCTTCATCAAATCATATTCACCGGCATCGATCCGTGCCTGGATTTCTTCATTGGCAGCCAGGAATTCGGATACATTGACCATAGAACCGGAGAGCAGATTGGTGTGGCCTTCGTCACCTACACGGATCTTACGGGTCATCTGACGGGCGATAACTTCGATGTGCTTGTCGTTGATGTTGATGGACTGAGAACGGTAAACCTTCTGTACTTCCAGGATGATGTAATTGTACACAGCATCGATCCCGTTGATCCGCAGGATATCGGCAGGATTCTTGTCACCTTCGGTCAGTTCCTTGCCGGGGCCTACATGCTGTCCGTCTTCCACAACGATTCTGGTGCCGAAGGGAATCTGGTAAACCACAGGTTCCAGTTCAGCAGTATCGGGGGTGATGGTAATGTTGTGGATCTTCTTTACGTCCTGAATGGATACGGTACCGGCACATTCGGCAACGATAGCGGTCTTCTTGGGCTTTCTGGCTTCGAACAGTTCTTCTACACGGGGAAGACCCTGGGTGATGTTGGCGGCAGCTACACCACCGGTATGGAAGGTTCTCATGGTCAGCTGGGTGCCGGGTTCACCGATGGACTGAGCAGCGATGATACCTACGGATTCACCAACGTTGACAGGCTTGTCGTTGGCCAGGTCGGAGCCGTAGCAGTGTGCACAGACGCCATAGCGTGCACGGCACTGGAGAACAGTACGGATCTGTACTTCGGTCACACCGGCTTTTACGATGGCAGAAGCTTCTGCTTCGGAGATCATATGGTTGTCTTCCACAATGACTTCGCCGGTTTCGGGATGGCATACGGCACCGATGGTGTAACGGCCGACCAGACGGTCTTTCAGGCCTTCCACTACATCGTTGCCTTCTTTGATATCGGATACCCAGATACCGGCAGTGGCACCGCAGTCGTCTTCACGGATGATAACATCCTGTGCAACGTCAACCAGACGTCTGGTCAGATAACCGGAGTCGGCGGTTTTCAGAGCGGTATCGGACAGGGATTTACGGGCACCACGGGCAGCCATGAAGTATTCCAGGATGTTCAGACCTTCACGGAAGTTGGACTTGATGGGCAGTTCCATGGTCTTACCGTTGGTAGCAAACATCAGACCACGGATACCGGCCAGCTGACGCATCTGTGTCATGGAGCCTCGGGCACCGGAGTCGGACATCATCTTGATGGAGTTGTACCGGTCGAAGTTGGTCTGCAGAGCAGCAACAACGTCCTTGGTGGTCTGTTCCCAGACTTCGATAACGTTGTTGTAACGTTCTTCGTCGGTCAGTTCACCGCGGCGGAAGTGCTTGGCGATTTCGTCAACCTTCTTTTCGGCAGCGGCAACCAGAGTATATTTTTCCTTGGGGATGATCATATCCGCAGCAGAGATAGAGATGGATGCTCTGGTGGAATATTTGTAACCCATGGACTTGATGTTGTCCAGCATAGCGGAAGTGATGGCAAAACCATGGGCGCGGATACACCGGTCGATGATGTTGCCCAGTTCCTTGGAGCCGCAGACGAACATGATTTCCAGATCGAATGCCTTTTCGGGATCGGTTCTGTCCACATAACCCAGATCCTGGGGGATGGGCTTGTTGAAAATCAGACGGCCCAGGGTGGCGTCGATCAGGCGGGTAACGGGCGTGCCGTCAATTTCTTTGGTGACACGAACCTTGATGGGGGCGTGCAGACCCAGCAGACCGTTTTCGTAAGCCATCATGGCTTCATCAAAGTCACGGAATACCTTGCCTTCACCGGGTTCGCCGGGCTTATCCAGCGTCAGATAGAAGGAACCCAGCACCATGTCCTGAGAAGGAACGGCGATGGCACGACCGTCAACGGGCTTCAGCAGGTTGTTGGCGGACAGCATCAGGAAACGTGCTTCGGCCTGTGCTTCTGCAGACAACGGTACGTGAACGGGCATCTGGTCACCGTCAAAGTCGGCGTTGAATGCCTTACAAACCAGCGGGTGCAGCTTGATGGCCTTGCCTTCTACCAGAACAGGTTCGAATGCCTGGATGGACAGACGGTGCAGGGTAGGCGCACGGTTCAGCAGAACGGGATGGGACTTGATGACGTTTTCCAGTGCATCCCATACGTCCGGATTGACCTTTTCTACCTTCTTCTTGGCTTCCTTGATGTTGGAGGCCTTGCCGGTTTCCACCAGACGCTTCATAACGAAGGGCTTGAACAGTTCAATCGCCATTTCTTTGGGCAGACCGCACTGATAGATCTTCAGGTCGGGACCTACAACGATTACGGAACGGCCGGAATAGTCAACACGCTTACCCAGCAGGTTCTGACGGAAACGACCCTGCTTACCGCGGAGCATTTCGGACAGAGACTTCAGGGGACGGTTGGAAGGACCGGTTACGGGCTTGCCGCGGCGGCCGTTGTCGATCAGAGCGTCAACAGCTTCCTGCAGCATACGCTTTTCGTTGCGGACAATGATGTCGGGAGCATGCAGCTCCAGCAGTCTTTTCAGACGGTTGTTACGGTTGATTACCCGACGATACAGGTCGTTCAGGTCGGATGTGGCAAAACGGCCGCCGTCCAGCTGGGTCATGGGACGGATATCCGGCGGCAGAACCGGCACAACGTCCATAACCATCCAGGAGGGCTTGTTGCCGGACTTGCGGAATGCTTCCACCACTTCCAGACGCTTAACAATGCGTACCTTCTTCTGGCCGGATGCCTTTTCCAGTTCGGCTTTCAGCTGTTCGGACAGGGCTTCGATGTCCAGCTCGTCCAGCAGTTCCTTGATGGCCTGTGCACCCATACCTACCCGGAAGGAGTTTTCATACCGTTCCTGTGCGGCGCGGTATTCAGATTCCTTCAGCAGGGAGTACTTTGCCAGCGGGGTGTCACCGGGATCAATTACGATATAGGAAGCGAAGTACAGTACCTTTTCCAGCAGTCTGGGAGAGATATCCAGCAGCAGACCCATCCGGGAGGGGATGGCGCGGAAGTACCAGATATGAGAAACGGGAGCTGCCAGTTCAATGTGGCCCATCCGTTCACGTCTTACCTTCTTCTGGGTTACCTGTACGCCGCACTTTTCACAGATTTTGCCTTTGTGCCGGATCCGCTTGTACTTGCCGCAGAGGCATTCCCAGTCCTTGGTGGGCCCGAAGATGCGTTCGCAGAACAGACCGTCCCGTTCCGCCTTCAGGGTACGGTAGTTGATCGTTTCCGGCTTCTTTACTTCCCCATAGGACCAGCTGCGGATCATCTCGGGAGAAGCAAGACCAATTTGTATCGAATCAAATATATTGCGATCCATTAGCAGTATACCTTCTCTTATATAGTTTCAGCCGGGGCAGGAGGAATTCCCCCTGCCATGGCCTGATCTTTTTTCCGGGAATCGGGATGGGAGAATCAGAATTCCTCGTCCATTCCGAAATCGTCGAATCCGTGCTTGTCAGCTGCCAGCAGAGCAGCGTCGTCGGGTTCTTCCTCCATGTCTTCATCCATGTTTTCTTCAATAAAGGAATTGAAGATGTCATCGGTTTCCACGGAAGCGCCTACGTCATCGGCGGTTACTTCGTTTTCATCGGAGACAATGTTGGGTGCATCCAGTTCTTCTTCACCCAGGGTAGCCAGGTCAATTTCCTCGCCGCCGTCGTTCAGTACATGGATGTCCAGACCCAGGGACTGCAGTTCCTTAACCAGAACCTTGAAGGATTCGGGAACGCCGGGAGTGGGGATGTTGTTGCCCTTGACGATGGCTTCGTAGGTCTTTACACGGCCGATGGTGTCGTCAGACTTCACGGTCAGGATTTCCTGCAGGGTGTAAGCGGCACCGTAGGCTTCCAGAGCCCATACTTCCATTTCCCCGAAACGCTGGCCGCCGAACTGTGCTTTACCGCCCAGAGGCTGCTGTGTGATCAGGGAGTAAGGACCGGTGGAACGGGCATGGATCTTATCGTCAACCAGATGGTGGAGCTTCAGGTAGTACATGATCCCCACAGTAACCGGGTTGTCGAAGGGTACGCCGGTACGGCCGTCATACAGGATGGTCTTACCGTCAACAATTTTCAGTCTGCCGTCCAGACGGAGAGATTCCAGGTATTCCTTGTCTTCTCTCTGTTCGCCGGTAATGGGACGCAGATTCTTTTCACCGGTGGTGGGATCCGTAATTTCTTCGAAGATGTTCTTACCGTTGGTGTTTTCGTTCGGGAGAACGTCACGTTCCATGCCGGCCAGCTTCATACAGTCGGAGATATCCTTTTCGGATGCGCCGTCGAATACAGGCGTCATGATCTTCCAGCCCAGCTTTCTGGCGGCGATACCCAGGTGTACTTCCAGCACCTGACCGATGTTCATTCGGGAAGGTACGCCCAGGGGGTTCAGCACGATATCCAGCGGTGTACCGTCGGGCAGGAAGGGCATATCTTCGGGAGGCAGAATGCGGGATACAACACCCTTGTTACCGTGACGGCCTGCCATCTTGTCCCCGACAGAGATCTTTCTCTTCTGGGCGATGTAGACACGTACGGACTTGTTTACGCCGGCGGGCAGTTCATCGCCGTTTTCACGGGTGAACACCTTAACGTCAACGATGATACCGTTTTCGCCGTGAGGAACACGCAGGGAAGTGTCGCGGACTTCTCTTGCCTTTTCGCCGAAGATGGCGCGCAGCAGTCTTTCTTCCGCCGTCAGTTCGGTTTCACCCTTGGGAGTAACCTTACCAACCAGAATATCACCGGCGCGAACTTCGGTACCCTTCTTGATGATACCGTCGGCGTTCAGATCCTTCAGTGCGTCTTCACCGACATTGGGGATTTCGCGGGTGATTTCTTCCGGCCCCAGCTTGGTGTCTCTGGCATCGTGGGTGTATTCTTCGATGTGAATAGAAGTGTAAACGTCGTCGCGGACCAGTCTTTCGTTCAGCAGAACGGCGTCTTCGTAGTTGTAGCCTTCCCAAGTCATGAAGCCGATCAGCGCGTTCTTACCCAGTGCGATTTCACCCTGAGAGGTGGAGGGACCGTCGGCGATGATCTGGCCGGCTTCCACTCTTTCGCCCTGGCTTACGATGGGACGCTGGTTCACGCAGGTACCCTGGTTGCTTCTCTTGAACTTGATCAGACGGTAAGTGTCCTTGTGGCCGTCATCGCAGTGTACCACGATTTCGTCAGCCGTAACGCTTTCCGCCCAGCCGCTGTTTTCGCAGACAACGACTACGCCGGAGTCCACAGCAGCCTTGTATTCCATCCCGGTACCAACGATGGGAGAGTCGGTCACCAGCAGCGGCACAGCCTGCTTCTGCATGTTGGAACCCATCAGAGCACGGGAGTTGTCGTCGTTTTCCAGGAAGGGGATGCACGCGGTAGCCACGGATACCACCATCTTGGGAGATACGTCCATGTAGTCAACCTTGGCAGGATCGATTTCCACGATATCTGCCTTGTGACGGCCGGTAACCTTCTTGTTTATGAAATACATATTTTCGTCCAGAGGTTCGTTGGCCTGGGCTACTACATAATTGTCTTCGATGTCGGCGGTCATGTACTGAACATCATCGGTGACTCTGTGCCGTACGGTGCCGTCTTCCGCAGTTTCGTGTACAACCTTGCGATAAGGCGCTTCGATGAAACCGTACTTGGAGATGCGTGCGTAGGTGGACAGATAGGAGATCAGACCGATGTTGGGACCTTCGGGGGTCTCAATGGGGCACATACGGCCGTAGTGGGTATAGTGTACGTCACGCACTTCGAAGGAGGCTCTGTCACGGGACAGACCGCCGGGACCCAGTGCGGACAGACGTCTTTTGTGGGTCAGTTCGGCCAGAGGGTTGTTCTGGTCCATGAACTGGGACAGGGGAGAGGAACCGAAGAATTCGCGGATGGCGGTGTCCACAGGTCTGGGGTTGATCAGAGTCTGGGGAGACAGGGCTTCATTGTCCTGAATGTTCATCCGTTCCTTGATGATCTTGTCCATACGGGCAAAACCGATCCGCAGCTGGTTCTGCAGCAGTTCGCCTACGCTTCTGACACGACGGTTGCCCAGGTGGTCAATGTCGTCAGTTACGCCCACATCGTGGGACAGCGCCAGCAGGTAGTTAATGGAAGAAAGAATATCTTCTCTGGTGATGTGCTTGGGGCACAGATCTGCCAGACGCTTCCGGGCGATGGCCTTGATTTCTTCCGGATCGTCACCGGCTTCTTCGCGGATTTCCATCAGGACATCCATACGGCACTTTTCCACAACACCTGCATCCACCAGGTCGTAACCCAGTACATCGGCGGGGCGTACGGTACCGTTGGAGAATACCTTGATTTCTTCGCCTTCTTCGTTCAGCTTCAGATATACTTCGTTGACGCAGGCAGCTTCGATTGCGTCAGCGTCTTCCTGGGTCAGGATCACACCGTCTTCGTACAGCAGTTCGCCGGTGAGGGGGGCGATAACGGGCCGGGACAGAGTGTGGCCTGCCAGACGTGCGCCCAGAGACAGCTTCTTGTCATATTTGTGACGGCCAACGGGCATCAGGTCATACCGCTTGGGATCGAAGAACAGACCGTTCATCAGGATCTCGGCGGATTCCACGATGGCAGGTTCACCGGGACGGAGCTTCTTGTAGATTTCCTTCAGAGCTTCGTCACGGATGGAACTCTTGTTGGCGATGGCTTCTGTTTCGCAGGTATCCTTTTCCAGCGTAGCGGTCAGCTTGACTTCGTTCCCGAATACTTCAGCAATTTCTTCGGGAGATTCAATACCCAGCGCACGGATCAGGATGGTAACGGGCAGCTTGCGGTTCTTGTCGATACGTACATAAAATACGTCGTTTGCGTCGGTTTCGTATTCCAGCCATGCACCTCTGTAGGGAATAACGGTAGCGGTATAGGTACGCTTACCGGTCTTGTCCACAGCAGAATCATAGTAGATCCCGGGGGAGCGGACGATCTGGGAAACGATAACTCTTTCCGCGCCATTGATGACGAAAGTACCTTTTTCGGTCATCAGGGGGAAGTTGCCCATGAAAATGGAAGACTGCTTGACCTCGCCGGTCAGCTTGTTGGAGAGACGTACATCCACCTTCAGAGGGGCAGCGTAGTTCACGTCCCGTTCCTTGCATTCTTCCACGGGGTATTTGGGTTTGGAATCCAGGGAATAGCCTACAAAATCGATAAACAGGTTGCCGGAGTAGTCCGTGATGGGGGAAACATCCTCCAGAACCTCCAGAAGCCCTTCCCGCAGGAACCATTCAAAAGATTCCTTCTGTACCTCGATCAGGCTGGGCATTTCCAGTACTTCATCGATTTTGGAAAAGCTCATACGTATGTTTTTTCCGACTTTCTGCGGTCTAACCATGTGCGTAATCACTCCATTCTTCAGACTGTGCCGTGCTCACCGGACGGACAAACAGGGATTATGATAAAAACGGTGGAAATTCAGGGTATATGGCGGGACTGCACAAAAAAATCCCGCACTTCTGCCCGGAGAGCGAATTTAGTTCAGTATAAAATTTTACCATAAAAAGAGTGCAAAGTCAACAACTCTTTCAAAAATCAATACGTAAATGCTATAATTTACAATTTGTTCACTAATGTTTACAAAAACTTTAAATGTAAATAAACTGTAAATAATTTTGGCAAAAACACGGAAATGTGAAAAATGGATGCGGAGAATGATGCTTTTTTTGGTAAAATCCCAAGTGGTGGAGGCGGAAAAAGAAAATTGTAAACAAACTTTGATTTTTTGGCCGAAACCGTTGATTTTTTGCTTGAAACAGAGTAAAATAATATAGTTGAAAAATGTTAATCAAATCAGCCGTAAGGCACATGGAGGTTTATTATGGCACTGGTAACAACCAAGGAAATGTTCAAGAAGGCCTATGAAGGCGGCTACGCCATCGGTGCTTTCAACATCAACAACATGGAAATCGTTCAGGGCATCACCGAAGCTGCTGGCGAACTCCGTTCTCCCGTAGTTCTGCAGGTATCCGCAGGCGCAAGAAAGTATGCTAAGCAGGAATATCTGCTGGCTCTGGCACACGCTGCCATCAAGGACGCTGATATCGATCTGGCTCTGCATCTGGACCATGGTGCAGACTTCGAAATCTGCAAGGCCTGCATCGACGGCGGTTTCACTTCCGTTATGATCGACGGTTCCCACCACTCCTATGAAGACAACGTAGCTCTGACCAAGAAGGTTGTGGAATACGCACACGCACACGGCGTTGTTGTAGAAGGCGAACTGGGTGTTCTGGCCGGCGTGGAAGATGATGTTGTTGCTGAAAAGTCTTCCTACACCCGTCCCGAAGAAGTTGAAGATTTCGTAACCCGCACCGGTGTTGACTCCCTGGCTATCTCCATCGGTACCAGCCACGGCGCATACAAGTTCACTCCCGCACAGTGCACCAGAGACGAAAACGGCATCCTGGTTCCCCCTCCGCTGCGTTTCGACATTCTGGAAGAAGTAGGCAAGAGACTGCCCGGTTTCCCGATCGTTCTGCACGGCGCTTCCTCCGTTCCCCAGAACTACGTTCAGGAAATCAACGCCATCGGCGGCAACCTGCCTGACGCTGTAGGTATTCCGGAAGAACAGCTGCGCAAGGCCGCTTCCATGGCAGTGTGCAAGATCAACATCGACTCCGACATCCGTCTGGCTCTGACCGCCGGTATCCGCCGCGTTCTGCACGAACAGCCCGGTGTATTCGACCCCAGAACCTACCTGTCCGTTGCCCGTACCGAAGTGAAGAACATCGTATCCCACAAGATCAAGAACGTTCTGGGCTCCGACAACACTCTGTAAGAAACTGACCGATTATACATTGGCTGTGCATCCGATATTGCCGGGTGCCGGCCAATGTATTTTTGAATACTCCATCAAAGGAATGGTAAAAAACATGAAGTGGAGCGGAGAATATACCGTCAACGCCAATGATATTGATGTAAACCGGGTGGTGACGGCCTCCCAGATCCTGCGGTATATGCAGGACGCCGCCAACTGGCAGATGGAAACGGACGGCCTGTCCTATGATGAGCTGTTTGTGAACAGAGGTCTGGCATTCGTGCTGAGCAAGATCAGGGTCAGTATGTACGCCCCCATCTACAGCCACCAGAAAATCACAGTGGAATCCTGGGCCTGCCCCTCGAAAGGGATGACTTTCCAGCGGTGCTATCGGATTCTCCGGGATGGCATGATCGTGGCAGAAGCCATATCCGCCTGGGCGCTGGTGGGCGTGAAGGATAAGAAACTGCACCGTGTTTCCGAATTCGGCGACCAGTACGGTACGGACGAACCACTGGAACTGGATATGCCCGCACGGATGAAGATTCCGGAAGAAGTGAATCTGGCACTGGTTGGGGAGCGTACCGTGGAATACGCTGACATCGACATGAACGGCCACATGAACAATACCCGTTATCCGGATATGCTGTGCAGCTATCTGGACTCCATGCTGGGCAAGCGTGTGATTTCCATGACGCTGCATTTCCAGTCGGAAGCCCCCCTGGGAGAAACCATCCGGGTATACCATGGGGAAACCGACGGAATCCACTATCTGCGTACCGCAAGAGAAAACGGGAACACCAATGTGGAAGCGGAAATTATTGTAGAAGAAATATAAGAATACGGGAAGTCTGTTCTGCGGGCTTCCTTTTCTGTTTTCCGCTTTACATTGCCGGCTGGGTATGTTATAATGATGAAAAATGAGAAAAGGGGTGTATGATATGTTCCCGCTTAAGAAAAACAGAATCCGGCTGGGGGGCTGGTGGTCCACGGATCCGGCGCTGATCTCCGATGAATATGTACGAAAGATTGCCGAAACCGGCTGTGATTTTATCATGTCCTCCCAGCTTCGGGATACAGAAAAGATCAATACACTGCTGACCTGCTGTGATAAGTACGGTGTGGAATGCGTTGTGTTTGACGAACGGATTTACGATAACGCGGGGGTGGATATCGGACAGATCACCCGGGAATACGCCCATCACCCCAGTTATGTCGGCAATATGGTCAAGGATGAGCCGGGGGTGACGCAGTTTGATCACCTGCGCCGGGTGTACGACCGGTTCCGGGCACAGACGCCGGGGAAGGATGCCTACATCAACTTGCTGCCCATGTACGCCTCCACGGCACAGCTGGAATACGGGGCGGATGTGCAGGCTATTGAATATTACGAAACAAAAGGCACCACTTACGGAGAACATCTGGAGGCATACTGTCAGAAGTTTGACACACCTTACATCTGTGTGGATGTATACCCCTGTCGGACAGCAGAGGACGGAGTGACACGGACAATCTACCCCGGATATCTGGAGAATCTTTCCCAGATTGCTGCCTGCTGCCGGAAATACGACAGGGAAATGTGGATTATGGTACAGGATCTGGTGTGGTATCAGCCTGCCAGAGAGCCGGATGATGTGGATCTGCGCTGGCAGTTCTGGACAGTGCTTTCCTTCGGGGTGAAAGCCATTTTCCATTACTGCCTGGCAACCCCGCCCGGACATACCGACGGACTGCTGAATGCGGCCGGGGAAAGATCGCCTCTGTTCTATACCGCCAAAGGGTTCCACCGGTTCCTGAAATCCATGGAGGACATATACCTCAGCTACCGGAACACAGGTGCGTTTACTGTGAACGCCAGAGAAGATCTGCCCCATCTGCAGTTTGCGGAACAGAAAACGGATTTTGCACCCATCCGGGAAATCCGGTCGGCGTCCCCTCTGCTGGTAGGCTGTTTTGAAAAGGAAGACGGCGCCGCCTTTACCGTGGTGAATATGGAACCGCTTTCGGAAGGGAAAGCAGCACAGGTTTCCATGACCCTGCAGGGCAGAGAAGCCACCCTGTACACCGACAGCATGACCGTAACTCTGCCGCTGACGGATGGGAAATGCGAGTTTACGCTCCCCTGCGGCGAAGGCTGCTTTATCACTCTGAAATAAAAAGAAATCGGTATCGCTCTCCCGGGAGAACGGTACCGATTTTTGTGTTTCTGCGGCATTATTGACCTGCCATCATTTTGTATACATCACTGAATTCGTAGGATACAAGTTCGATGGAGCAAAGCCGGGTCAGCTCCTCACCGTAGGAATACCGCTCGCTGTATCCGAAATAACTTTTTTCCACAAACGCCGCTCCGTCAAATCCTTTGTCCGGGAGGGTGATGATTTTCAGCTGCGCCGTGACCATCAGTGTGCCGTCCAGTTCGTAGCCCTTGACCTCAACGGTATATTCTTTTCCGGCAATCACTGCCGGAGAGATCAGAGGGCCGCCCACTCCTTCAAAGCTCAGTTCTTTCCCCACCGGCAGGATATTAAGATTGGTCGGGCCGAGCTTTTCGATGGTGGTCAGTCCGTTCCACTGGTCGTTTAAGTTGTAGGCAAGCAGAATAGAATTGTCCGCCGGTTCCACTTTGGTTACCTTAACCACACCGTCAAACTGAATGTGCAGTTTGATATTCTTGCTGTACCACAGAACCCCATCCCTGTGCCCGAGCCCCAGCATAACGGTCAGGGGAACTCCTGGCTCCAGCCGTTTTTCCACAAAAACCTTATCCTCTGCGACAGACTGTTCTCCTTTGTTGGGAACCCAGTATCCATGGTATCTGTATGTCCGGTAATCCTCTGAATACTGCCAGTACCCCTTGCCTTCCAGAGCAGGATCGATGGCAGTCACATAAAACCGCAGAAGATCGTTCATCTGCTGCAGAATGTCGGTTTTTTCTTCCTCTTCGGCGGCAGTTTTTTCCCGTTTCGGCACAGGACTGCCCATCATCCCCCCATCCGCACAGGAAACAGCAGAGACCAGAAACACAAGTATCCATATCAATAAAATGAACCGCTTCATGACGATACCTCCTGGTATTTATTTTTACAGAATTAGTATATCATGAAACTGTACTTTTGTCAAGTGTAAACAAAAAGAATGCCCTACCGTCAGCAGGACATTCTCCGAAAATGTATTTCTTATCTCTGATCTCTTACTTCTTACTTCTCTCAGTATTCCGTACGGTCAATGACGGTCTGCTTCAGCACGGGGGAGAGGCGGTTGAAGTATTCCGCATAGCCGCCGATACGCACCACCAGATTCTCGTGTTTTTCCGGGTGGGCCAGTGCGTCCAGCAGCTCCTCACGGGAAGCGCAGGTAATCTGCAGCTGTACACCGCCGTCTGCAAAGAATGCCTGTACCATAGGCTTCAGCAGAACGGGCAGGTTGGCTTTGCTCATGCGCAGATTGGTGACCGGTGTACCCAGCACCTTGTCCAGCCGGAGAGCAGCAACGCTTTTCAGCATGGCGGTGGGGCCGTTTACGTCTCTGCCGTGGATGGCACCGCAGGAATCACACAGGGGCTCGTTGGCCGCACGGCCGTCCGGTGTGGCACGGATTCCCCGTCCGGCAGCTTCATAAGTGGTGAACTGGTTGGAAACTGCGAAATACTTTCCGCCGGGTGTGCAGGTGTGGGTTTCAAAACGTCCGTAAATCCGATCGGACAGCAGGTTGGCAATCCGGTTGGCAGCAGGATCGTCGTTGCCGTGCTTCGGACAGTTTTTGCACAGTGCCAGAAATGCCGGATCTCTTTCATCCAGCAGCCGGATGAACGCTTCCGCTGTGAACTTGCGATCCGTGAACACCAGCTTTTCAATGGCAGCCATGGAGTCGATCACATTGATCAGGCCTGCCACGTTGATTACGCTCCAGTTGTACCGGGCACCGCCTGCGTTGAAGTCGGTCTGCCGGTCGATGCAGTCGTCAATGAACAGGGTACGGATGGGCTGGGGACGGTACAGCGCACGGGTCTTCCGGTGTTCTTCCAGAATGGCACAGACTTCGTCGATGGTCTTTTCCGCTTCTGCGGCATAATCGTTCAGAAAAGCGTCAAAGTTGGTGTAGCTGCCCAGCTTTTTCCGGAAGAAACCGTCGAAAATCAGAGCGGTGTTCAGTCCGGCATCGTCCGAACCTACATTGGACAGACCTTCGATCATGGTTTCCGTGCAGCCGCCGAAGGCCAGATACTGCAGATCTTCCTCCGTCACTTCCGGAAGCCGCGCGTTAATCTCTTTCTTAAAGGAGTCCCAGTTGTAGAACGCAGGCTGGCCGCAGCTGGAACCGATGGATTCGTAAGCCGCTTCCCAGACGGCATCCGGCATATCTTCTGTTACCAGAAGCTGGATGGAAGGACGTCTGATGTGGGCGGAGGCTTTGATGCACTGGATGGTCAGTCCGTTATAGCCCGGGCCGAGAGGCTGGGACCATCCGCTGTTGCAGTCCACATGGGTGTACAGCTCGTGGAGCAGATCCACAATGTCTTCGCCGTCCCAGTAGGGAACAAGCCCTCTGTCCAGACCGCCGATGTCGTCGCAGCCGTCCACGTAGTAGACAAAATTCCATGCTACCAGCGCTTCATAAATGTTCCGGGGGGGATGATTGGGTACCCATTCCAGAGCGGCAATCAGCTCCGGCAGGGCATTCAGTTCGGTCAGATACGCGATGCAGCGCTGTCTGAGAACTTCAATCCCCTCCAGCAGCATGGTCATGGACTGTCTGAATTCCCCATCCGGCAGAGCCGCCACACGGGTACGGTACCCGTCCAGACCGTCCGCCAGAATCCGCCGGAAATTGATGAAGGAGTGGGTGTACCCTGCGCCGCCGACGGTGTGCGGTGTGGCGATGGGAGCAACTTTTCCGGCAATGGCGTTCAGCGCAGGAACAGCTTCGGGAACTTTTTTCTCGATCTCTCCGGCCCAGTACCGCCATGTATAGGAATATTCCGGCACCGCACCCAGAGGATTGCAGTTGGTCAGGGAGAGGCCGCAGGGGTACAGTCTGCCGCCGTCATAGGCAGGCAGGGCACAGGTCTTGAAAAATTCAGCGGTAGCGTGGGAAAAACACCATAGGGGCGTTTTTTCGGGGCATTCCAGAAGTCCGGCGGCATAATGCTCACCGGCATCACGCAGTTTCTGTATCATGGATTCCATAAGCTGTCTCCTTGATTCATATTATCGCTGCAAAATCAGAGAGTTGTATGTTTTTTGTAAACCGTTTCAGCAGTTCGTCTTCCTCCGCCGGGGACAGGATCGGATACTCCCGTCTCACACGGGGAAGCCGGGGCAGGATCGCATCCGGTGCATACTCTGTCCGCAGAGAGGCCAGACGCACGGTAAACGCATCCGGAGGGAAAAAGTCCAGATACCGGTTGGGAAAATCGGACAGTGCCGTCAGAATTTCCAGAGGTTCGAAGGCTTCACCGGATTCATACCGTTCCCCGAGCCACAGGATTTCCTGGTCGTACCAGTCCGCCTTCACCAGATCATAAAACGCTTTTCTGTCCCGGGGATACAGATCGGCAAACTGCTCTTTCTCCGGATTCAGCACGTTCTCTACCCAGAAAACATCCGTCAGCAGGTGAACAAAATACCCCAGGTAAAACCAGTACGCATCCGAACCGGTGCGGGTTTTTCGCAGATATGCATCCGCAAAAGTATCGGGACAGCTGTGCTTACCCTTTTTGAAATGGGTGATATCCTTGGGCGGCACATATTCCGCAAATCCGACCACCACACCGCAGTCCGGCGCCAGATTTCCCATGTACCAGTGGGCAATGGCGGATTCTGTTTCCGGCTGTTCTGTAAGTTCCGTCAATACCATCTCAGCCGCACGAAGATGAAAAATCCACGCAGCCATAATTCCTTCTTATCTCTGATATCTTACTTCTTACTTCAGTTGGTGTGGCGCAGTTCGGCCTTGGTGCGGATCAGGATTTCGGTGATGTCCTTTTCGATATCGCCGCAGGTTTCGTAAGCGGGCAGATCCACATCTTCCGTTACCAGAACCACCAGTCCTGCAGCCAGCAGCGTTTCCGCAGTCTTTGTGTCGATGTTTCCGGCGAAATAGGGCTTTCTGTCTTCATCAAACAGGGCGCGTTCCAGCATATGGGCGTAGTCATCTCCGGCGCACAGCACCAGCAGAGGTTCCTGCCCCATGAAGCGGACTCTTTCACCGGCGGTGATGGCGTTCCGGTTCCGTCTGGCCGCACCTTCGCCGGCAATGGCTTCCTTGATGATGCCGCCGCCTGCGATTTCGTAGCCGTCTACCAGAACAAAACGGCCGGTAGCGGGCAGGGCAGTGCTGATATCAAAGGCGATGTCTCTTTCGCAGGTGAATGTGCAGTCTGCGATGGCGTGCTTCTTCGCTTCCGTGGCAGTCTGATCCTTGTTCAGATTGGAGGCGTCCAGTACGCTGTGGATGGCGGTTACTTTACAGGTGGTCTTGGCTGTGCAGGACTTGATGGAGTAGTTCTTGCCCATGACCAGCGGTTCCTTGCCCAGCCAGAATACGCTGGCACGGAACACACGGCCTACCTTGGGGGCTTCTTCTCCAACCTTGCAGGCGATTTCCCCGCGGCGCACATAAATCTGGGTCTGGGTTGTGAAGCCGCAGGACTTGCCGCAGGTGACATCGGTGGGGGCTCTGTCGGAATCTTCTTCCATGAACCATTCTTCCAGCCGGTTTACCTTCGTGGTCTTACCGGAGGGATAGAAGATCAGCTCATCTCCTGCCAGCAGCTTGCCGGATTCGCACATACCGGCCACGATACGGCGGTCGTCCCCGCCTTCGGTGAATTTATATACGTCCTGTACGGGAATCCGCAGAGGCTTGTTGTCGTTGTGTTCGCCGCCCGCAAACAGATCCAGCTGTTCCAGCACGTTGGGGCCGGTGTACCAGGGGGTTCTGTGGGAGTGGTTGGCGATGTTGTCCCCGTCCATGGCGGATACGGGAATGAAGGCGGCAGGGGTAATGCCGATCTGGGACAGGAATTCGGTGTAGTCACGGCAGATCCGGTCGTATACACCGCGGTCGCAGTCCACCAGGTCGATTTTGTTTACCAGAACCGCAATCTGCCGGATCCCCAGCATTTCCAGCATATAGCCATGCCGGCGGGAGTTTTCGCAGATTCCTTCGTTGGCATCGATGACCAGCAGTGCGGCATCCGCACGGGATGCACCGGTGATCATGTTTTTCAGAAATTCGATGTGCCCGGGGGCGTCGATGATGATATACTTCCGCTTTTCGGTTTCAAAGAAGCAGCGTGCGGTGTCAATGGTGATGCCCTGAGCCCGTTCATCCTTCAGGGCATCCAGCAGGAATGCATATTCAAAAGGCTTGGCATTCCGTTCGCACATGGCACGGATCTGCTCGATCTTGCCGTCCGGCAGGGAATGGGTGTCCGCCAGCAGCCGCCCGATGACGGTGCTCTTCCCATGGTCAACATGCCCCGCCACCACGATATTCATATGTAATTTGTCCATGATAATCTCCAGAAATGAAAGTTGAGAGAATGCAGGAGGCATACGTCTGTATATTTCTGACTTCTTACCTCTTACATCTTATTTTACATATAGCCGTTCCGGCGCAGGGATTCCAGACCACCGCCGTCTTCCTTGTCCTGTTCCCGGCCACTTCTTTCCGCAATACGGGCGAACTTGCCGGATTTCAGCTCTTCAATGATTTCATCCAGGTTGGAAGCGGTGGATTCCACAGGGGAAGTGCAGGGCCAGCAGCCCAGAGAACGGTACCGCTTGCCGTCGCCCTGGTTGAAGTACAGGGAAACCACCGGCACGCCTTCGCGCTTGATGTATTCCCAGATATCCACTTCCGTCCAGTCCAGCAGGGGATGGATCCGCACATGGGTGCCGGGGGCAAAGTCTGTCTTGTACTGTCCCCAGAATTCCGGAGGCTGGTCGTCTGCGTCCCAGTCGTTGTGCCGGTCACGGGGAGAGAAGTACCGTTCCTTGGAGCGGGAGCCTTCTTCGTCCGCACGGACACCTACGATAACACCGGTGAAGGGTTCGCGGTTTTCGTCCAGCTCGTACTTGCCGGTCTTGTGGTTCAGACGGTACCGGGGCCAGTCGCCCGCCAGTGTGTGGGTCAGGGCTTCGGTTTTCAGATTTTTGCAGCATTCCAGACGGGTAGCGTTTCCGTCGGGGTAGGTTGCTTTATTCTGCAGAGCTTCCGTGTTTTCGCCGTATACCATATCCAGATTCCATTCCATGGCAAGACGGTCACGATATTCGATCATTTCCGGAATTTTATAGTGGGTGTCCACGTGTACCAGCGGGAAGGGAACGTGGCCGAAGAATGCCTTTCTGGCCAGACAGAGCAGTACGGTACTGTCCTTTCCAATGGACCAGAGCATACACAGATTCTTAAATGCCGCATAGGATTCCCGCAGGATGTGAATACTCCGGGATTCCAGCATATCCAGATGGCTGTAATTCATAGTTTTGCTTAAACCTTTCATATATAGGTAAGAAGTAAGATGTAAGAGATAAGATGTACGAAAACAGCTTGTCACGGGCAGAACGAAGGACTTCTTATATCTTACTTCTTATTTCTTATTTTATATCACTTGTGTCCAGCGCCGATTCCGGACGGTTGAGGATTCTGAATCCGTTCCGGTTGATGGGATCCGCACGGTTGGCGGCAAGGGGATTTCCGTTTATGTCGGTAAAGGATGCGCCTGCTTCTCTGCACAGAAT
This sequence comes from Oscillospiraceae bacterium, assembly GCA_015064285.1. Lineage (GTDB taxonomy): Bacteria > Bacillota > Clostridia > Oscillospirales > CAG-272 > UMGS1696. Next base: position 28,320 of record SVSN01000028.1, read on the forward strand.
TTCCATGCCGGCAGTATCCCATTCTTTCATGAAGGCACCCCAGCGGTAGTGAATGTCGGCTTCCCCTTCGGCAATCAGACAGCCCTTGAGACAGCTTCCCGCCGTGAGAATATCACCGATCCGGTCCTTGTTGATTTCCAGCAGGGCTTCCGTCTGTTTGTCCCCGTGGGAGCGGCTGGCCGTAATCCGCAGGTTTTCGGTTCTGGCGGATACATGAATCTGCTCTGCCGGATCAAAGAGGGAAGCGATCCCGTTCTCGCCCATATTTTCCGTAATCACGGTCTTATAAGCGCCCCGGCCTTCATATGCATAGTACAGCAGACCTCTGGCCGGAACTGCTATAACTCCTCCCACAACCCTATGATGGGCGGCAAAGCCGATGGACACGCAGAATTCTCCGTTGCGGTTGATGAATTCCTTGGTGCCGTCCAGGGGGTCGATGATGAAGGTGCCGCAGCCGTTAAGCCGTTTCGGAATGTCGTGGGGATCTCTGTCGCTGTCGTCCTCTTCTTCCGTGAGGATGTCATATTCCGGGAAAACCGCACGGAAATGCTCCGTGATTACTTTGTTGGAAGCAGTATCCGCCGTGGTCAGAGGAGAAGCATCTTCCTTAAAGGAAACCTCGTATGTGCCGTTGTAGATTTCCAGAATTGCCGCTGAAGCCCGGGCAGCCGCCTTCGCCATTTCGGAAAGCAGAAACGCTGGCCGGCATACACTGTCCATGGCATGATCAAAGAGATGTTTCGCGCATTCTTCCACCGAACTGTTCACGGTGTCCAGGGTAATATCCGGGCTCACAGGCACTTCGTAAGGCGCGCTGACGCCGGTGAAAGCGGGGATTTCACCCGCATAGGCTTTTTTGTATAGTCCCTTGGGATCCCGTCTGGCGCATTCCTCCACCGGTGTGGATACGTACACTTCGTAAAAATCCGCGGCAGGAGAGATGATAGCGCGTGCCCTGTCTCTGGAAGCCTGATCAGGAGAGATAGCGCAGACCACTACGATCTGTCCGGAGGACGCAACGATTTTTGCCGTTTCCGCAATGCGGCGCAGATTCTCACTCCGGTCTTCCGGGGAAAAACCAAGTCCGGCACAGAGACCGGTGCGTACTGTATCGCCGTCCAGCATGAATGCGGCATACCCTTCCGATACACAAAGCGCTTCAAAAGCGGATGCAATGGTGGATTTACCGGAACCGGAAAGACCGGTCATCCAGAAAACCACGGGACGGCTGTGTGTGATCCGCAGTCTGTCCCTGCCTTCAACCCGGGAAAGATACGGTGTAATATTTGCCATGGGCACCTCCAACGGAAACAGGGCTCGCCGGATCAAAAACGGGAACGGTTTCCTGACGGTATATTTATACAGATACATTATAGATGTTAACACGGGGGATGTCAACCATACAGCGGAAATTCCATCGGAAAAAATCAAATTTTGACGATACCTGCGGAAAGGGAAGGAGAGCACATATGACCCATTACGGCAGACCTGCTGCTGAAAACAATCCAAAATCCCCATCCCCTCAAATCCTGCATACTGCCGCCGGACGAATTCTGGCTCTGGGCTGCGCCATGATCGCCGGATTCTTTCTGACAACAATACTCCCTGCAGAAGAGGTGGAAAAAACTGCTTTCCCGGAGGGAAAAATGCCTGCAGAAGGGGTGACGGCAGTGATGCAGATGACAGTGCCGGAGCGGGAAATGCTGGCGGTACAGACCGGGGAGGAGAATACCGCCGGAACGGGAGCGGAACCATTTGGCTATCTGGACGGCACATGGAATCTCTGGGAATACATCGGAGATCTGATGTGGTCACTGCTGTCCTGAAAAGTCCCGCGGCAGTTCTGCTGCTGGCGGTGTTTCTGACGGGCGGGCCATGGAAGGCCTTTTTCGCGGCACTGTTTTTTCATGAACTGGGGCACTGTATCGGCGCGCGGCTGGTCGGAATTCCGCTGCGGCGGCTGGCTGTCGGAACCGGCGGTCTGCATCTGGATTTTGCCATGGAGACAGCATCCTATAAAAAAGAGCTGCTGGTACTTCTTTCCGGCAGCGGACTGGGACTTCTCACTTTATGCTTCCTGCGGGATCCGGCCTGCCGTGCCTGTACACTGTGCCTGAACCTGGCAAACCTGCTGCCTCTGCCCGGACTGGACGGCGGCGGCATTCTGGCCTGTCTGCTGCAGCAGCGTCTGGATGCCGACCGGGCTGACCGGATCTGCAGAGGGGTATTCACAGCAGCGGCGGTTCTGCTGTGGACCTGCGGTATGTGGATTGTCCTGCGGGTAGGGCCGAATCCGATGTGGATGCTCTGCGGCATGGCGGCGCTGTTCCAATTAAGCAGTAAGTAGTGAGAGATAAGAATTATTTTGTTCGGCGGAAAATAAAAATACTGCCACTTTCCCGGGTGACAGTATTTTAAGTTCAGTCTTCGTCGTCAATATCTACTTCCACGTCAACATCTATGTCAATATCAATATCATCATTGCTGTCCTCGTCAATATCAATGTCGTCTGTCTCGTCATATTCCGGGGCATTGCCGAGAATTTTTACGGTATCCGCGATGATGTCACCGTTGGCATCCCCATTGATTTGGACAGTTTCGGCGTCGTCGATGTCGCCTTCCATGTTGCCTGCGATCTGTACCGAACAGGATGCGGTAATGTCTCCGGAAACATCGCCGCCGACCGTACAGTCGGAACAGTCTATATCTCCGTTGATATCTCCTTCGACCGTACAACTGCTGCAGTCCGCATCACCGTTGATATCTCCCCCAATGGTCAGTTCACGGCAGTCTATATCACCGTTTACATCTCCCTGTACGGTTACGGTTTCGGCACTGTTGATATCGCCTTCCACATTGCCGCCGATGGAGAGAGGACTGTCTGTCGTTACATCACCGCCGTTGACCGAGCCGTTTATGGCTGCCTGCCCGGAGAAAGTGGCATCTCCGTTTATGGAACCGCTGATCGTGGCGCCTCCCGAGAGGGTGAGATCCCCATTGACGGAACCGGTAATGCTGGCGCCGCCGGAAATACCGCAGTCTCCGTTGATTTCTCCGTTTATAGTGGCACCGCCGGAGATGGCGACATCCCCGCCGATCCATTGGCCGATATTCGCGCCTCCTGAGATCGCTGCATCGCCTTCCACATTCCCCCGGATTTCCGTGGTGAAGGCACTGGACAGGTTATGGCAGTTTCCTTCCAGTACAATGATGATCTGCTGCCGGATATCCGCCGGAATCTCCTGCATTCTGACACCGTTTTTCTCCAGTACAATGGTATAGTCACAGTTTTCCGACAGGTCTGTGATCCGATACTCTGTCTGTATTCCGGTGCAGGCAGATTTGTCTCCGGCACGGGATTGATGTCTGTATTCCGGCTGGGTTTCCAAAGAATCTTTTTCTTCCGTTCCCAGCAGTACGCCTGCGGTCTGACCGAAGATTTCCGCCAGGGCAGGCAGGGTCAGTATATCCGGCAGGGTCTCGCCCCGTTCCCATTGGGAGATGGCCTGATGGCTTACATGAAGTCTGTCTGCCAGTTCTGTCTGGGTCAGTCCCGCTTCCTTACGCAAAGCGGCGATGTTCTGGCCGATGGTATATCTGTCTGTCATGGTATGTATCCTTTCCGAATTGGATGTTCCGCAGCGCTTCCGGTGATTTCAGTATACAGGACGCCGTGTAATTTGTCAATCAAGCATTTGTTGCACGTTTGTTCTCCTTTATTATACCGCCGGATAACCGGTTTTGCAAGTGTTGCTTGCAGAAAGGAGCAGAACCGGTTCTGGCTGCATATGCTGTAGGGAAGTCATCAGAATCATCGGAGGGCTTATGAACGAAATGCCTGGAAAAGGACAACTGAGAATCTGGACAACGGAAGCGGGGGGCTCCCTGCCGGTACGTGGTGTGCCGGTGCAGATCCGGAATGAAGGCGGGGAACTGCTCCATGTACTGCGAACCGGGGAAAGCGGTCTGACGCCAACGGTTGCACTGCCCGCCCCGGCTGCCGCAGAAAGTCAAAGACCGGGAAGTGCGGCAAGACCGTATGCAGCCTACATTGTGTCTGTGGAAATGTCGGGATATCAGCCGGTCAGGGAACTGACAGTCCCCATTTTCGATGGAATTACTTCTCTCCAGCCCATTACCCTGCTGCCCGCTGCTGCCGGGAGTGCACCGCAGGGACAGCCGTATCTGGTCTATCCGGAGGTGCCCTACATCCGACTGCGTCAGGGCAGTGTTACCCCGGAAGATCCGATAAACGAAAGAGACGGCAGACGTCCTCTGACCAATACGCTGGACAGCGAGGACATACCGGATTTTGACGAAGGAGAAGCATTTCTGGACGACAACGATCTGCCGGAGTATGGGAGGGACATAGAGTGAACAGCGGCGCACTGCTTCCATACATTCCGGAAACGGTGACAGTGCATCTGGGGCCGCCCGGCTCTGACGCACCCAATGTGACCGTGCCGTTTACGGACTACATCAAAAATGTGGCATCCAGCGAAATCTATCCCACCTGGCCGGACGCCGCCATCCGTGCCAATATCCTTGCCCAGATCAGCTTTACCCTGAACCGGATTTACACCGAATACTACCGGAGCCGCGGGTATGCTTTCGATATCACCAACTCTACCGCCTACGACCAGTCTTTTGTAAACGGCAGGGATATTTTTGACAATATCTCCCAGACTGTGGATGAGATTTTCAACACCTATATCCGTCGGGAAAACTCCGTAGTGCCCCTGTTTGCCGCCTACTGTGACGGGGTGGAAGTGCAGTGCAATGGACTGTCCCAGTGGGGAACCGTGCCGCTGGCAGAGGCCGGGCTGACGCCTTTTGAGATTCTGACCCGGTTTT
>SVSN01000126.1 GCA_015064285.1 Oscillospiraceae bacterium
TGATGTCCCGGCTGGTGCATTCCAACGGGATGCTCTTTGCCGAACCGGATGGGGAAGGGTATCCCCGGCTGATCACGATTTCCGACCGGCTCCAGCTTTCTCTGGAACGGTATTATGATCTGATCCATAATGGAAACAAAACCTATGTAGGTACCAAGACGGATACACTGGGGAGTGTGGACGCATTCTCCCGTGGAAATATCCTCTTCATGCATCAGACGACCCTGCAGCTTCCTGCTCTCCGGGATACGGAAATTCATTTCGGGATTGTCCCCCTGCCCAAGCACAATGAAGAACAGGAAAAATATATGTCCATGCTTTCCTCTCAGCTTTTGCTGGTGCCCAATATGGAGGACGATTTGCTGGAAATGACCGGTGTGGTTCTGGAAGGCCTCTCTTATGAATCCTGGCGTCTGGTGGTTCCCGCTGTCTATGAATCCATTTTTGCCCACAAGTATCTCAGAGACGCCACTTCCTATGATATGTATCTGCAGATCCGGGATTCCCTGGTCTGTGACTTCAACTGGAACTATGGTAACGGCAACGGGATTACCTATATCGTATCCAAGCTGGTCTGGGAACAGAAGTCCACGGATGTATCTTCGTATCTGGCAAAGAACACGCCGCCTGTAGAAACAGCATTTGCAGAACTGTATGATGCTGTAAAGGAAGTATACGGCACAAAGTAAAGGAGCGTATTATGGAAACCAAACTGCTTCTGGAAAATGCGGTTCGTATGGCGGATGCAGACACTGCGGAGGATGTCACTGCAGTGGATGCGCAGATCATCGCCTATCTTCTGGAAAACTGTGAATTTACTTTTCCGGAGTCCGCTGTGTTTTTCGGGAACTGCAACTGTGAAACAATAACAAGGCAGATTACCTGGCGCAGACAGAGCAGGATATGTGGTGATGCTTTCACGGAAGAGAACCGGAACGCCGTTTCTGCCAGAGCCTACTCCGGAGACCCTGATTTCGGACACACCGCACCCCTGTGGGACGATATTCTGACACTGGGATTACCCGGTCTGCGTGCCCGCGTTCTGGAACTGTCACCGGATCCCGATTCTGTATTTGTCCGGGCAGAACTGCTGGTACTGGACGCTGCATCCGCTTTCCTGAAACGGATAGCTCCCATAGCGGCAGAGGCCGGAAAAACAAAACTGGCAAATGGACTTATCCATCTGGCAGATCATGCACCGGAAACACTGTTTCAGGCCATGCAGCTGATGTTTGTATATTATACTCTGCAGCATCATTTTGAAGGAACCAACCTGCGTACTCTGGGACGGCTGGACAGACTTTTTACCCCTTTTGCCGCCAAAGAAGATCCTGCCGCCGTAAGAGAACTGGTGCGGGATTTCATGCGGGAGATCGACACGCTCCGGGCACCGGCCAACATCCCGTTTATGCTCTGCGGCAGTGACGAAGCAGGACAGGATCTGACAAACGAAATGTCCCGGCTCATCCTGCAGACCTATACGGAACTGAAACCCACCAATACCAAATTCCACATTCTCTGTACCCCGGGGACACCGAAAGATTTTATCAGAGATGCACTTGTCAGCGTGAAAAACGGTGCCAACAGCATTGTGTTTATGAACGACAGTCTGGTGATCGATTCTCTGCGGAAGCTTGGGGAAACCCATGAAGCAGCTGTGAACTATTCGGTGGTGGGGTGTTACGAATGTGGAGGGGCTGAGGAAACGGCCTGTACCTGCAATGCCCGACTGAATCTGCCTAAAGCACTGGAACTGGCTCTCCATGGGGGCAGAGATGCTCTGACAGGGGAGAAAATCGGTGCAGACACAGACAATAAGTATCCCACGTTCGAAGCATTGTATTCCGGATTCCGGACACAGATCCGCTATCTGATCGGGCAGGCGCTGGCGATTACAGACCGGTATGAAGAAAAGTATGCCAGACTCCATGCCTCGCCCTTTTTCACAGCCACTTACCCTACCTGTCTGCGGAATGGAGCGGATGTGTACTGCGGTTATTCGGCTGCATACAACAATTCTTCCCTGAATGCCATTGGTCTGGCTACGGCAGTGGATTCTCTTGCTGCCATACGGAAACTGGTATATGAAGACCGCAGGATGACACTGGATGAGGTGATATCCGTACTGGACAGCAACTGGGCGGAACAGACAGTTCTGCAGGGGATTATCCGTAAGAAATTCCCCAAGTATGGAAACGGTGATCCTGCTGTGGATGTTCTTGCGGCGGCTGTAGTAAAGGATCTCTCGGATGCTGTCAACAATGTTCCCAATGCCAAGGGCGGTGTTTATCGTCTGGGGCTGTTCTCCATCGACTGGCGGTTGGATTACGGTGCCCATACGGCGGCATCAGCAGATGGAAGAGCAAAAGGGGAAGCTCTGTCGCAGAATACAGGGGCTTCTTTCGGCGCCGACAGAGAAGGTGCTACGGCACATCTGCATTCTGTGACAGCAATCGATGCCTCCGACACCGCAAACGGATGCATTGTCGATCTGGATCTGCATTCGTCTTCTGTGCAGGGAGAAAACGGTACCGAAGTGCTTGCGTCTACCCTGAAGACGTATCTGGAAAAAGGTGGATATGCCATTCATTACAATGTGCTGGACACTGATACACTGGAGGATGCGAAAGTCCATCCGGAAAATTACCCCAATCTGCAGGTACGTCTCTGCGGCTGGAATGTGAAATTCACGGAACTTTCCAGGACTGCTCAGGATGAGTTTATCCGCCGCAGCCGGTATCAGATGTGATATGGTTTTCAAGAGAACAGAGGCTATACGGAAATTCCATCCTGTATAGCCTCTGTTTTTGTTATCGGCTTTCTGTAAGCTTTATCACACTTTCCTTTGGTATCCTCCTAAACCGTAATACTTGCTATGTACCGTACGTCCACCTCATGTCCCATGGCAGTCCTGTCTGCACGGGTATAGTTCGTGGTTCGTACGGTACTCATCTTCTTAACCATCTGACCGCCGATGGAACCGGCTTCACGGCTGGTGAGCTGACCGTTGTAACCCTGGTTCAGCTGTACGCCGACTTCTCTTGGTGTTTTTCTGTAACTTAAAATGTGATTTCAGACTATTATGCTTTCAGGTAGTCGCCGGTGCCTATAAATTTATAATACACACACACTTCCTGTGTAATCGGCTGTTTCCGTGCCCGTTTCACCGATGCCGGTCCTATTTCGATCCTATCGATAAATGCATGCAGGATATCCGTTGTCAGTTCCTCAATGTGGCTGTAGTTTTTTACGATTGCAAAGAAATTCTCGTATCTGTCAATCTGTGAATCTGCCGCATGAATCTGGCTTTCCAGAGAAGCAAGTTTTTCTTTCAACTGTTCGGATTTTCCATCCAGAGAAGCCACCATGTTTTCCAACCGTTCGTCGGAGAGCTTTCCGGCAATGTTGTCCCGGTAGAGCTTTTCGATGATCTTGTCGGAATCGGCCATTTCTGCCTGCACAGCGGCAATCTGCTTCCGTAGTACGGCATTCTGGGTCTCTGCCATGTCGTTCTGCCGGAGGTTTTGGATGATCGCATCGATCTGGGTATCCGAAAGGTCAATCAGGATATTCAATTCGTTGCGGATCAGTTCCATCAGGGTGTAATACTTGATCCTTGCACCATTCTCACAGGGATGGGAACTGCTTTTGGGAATGTTGCGGCAGGTCAGGTACCAGTAAGACTTGTATTCCCCGCGATAAACCGTTCCGCCGGAACACATCGCCGCACCACAGTTCTTGCAGAACACAAGGCCCCGGAAAATGCTGGATCTGCTGCCGCCGTTCTTCATCAGCTGGTCACTGTGTCGTCTGGTATTATGGTTCAATGTGTCATTGGCTGCAGCGAAATCTTCACGGGATACCAGCGGTTCGTGAGTGTTTTCCGTAATGTACCAGTTTTCCACAGGAACCTCTTTTTTGGCTGTAGATTTGGGACTGGTCTTTTTTGTTTTCCCCAGAAGGGTATCCCCTGTGTATACCTGGTTGCGAATGATGCGCTTGACTGTGGAAATGTTCCATTCATTAGAAGCATGAGAAGCGCCTTTTTCGCTGAACTGATCCCGGATAACCCTGTATTTCAGCGGCGGGATCGCACCGATGTCGTTCAGCATTTTTGTAATGGCATACGCACTCTCGCCGGCAGAAGCTTTGGCGAAGATCATCCGAACAAAGGGGGCGGTCTCCTCGTCCGGTATCAACTGATCTCTGCAGCTTGGGGATTTTCTGTATCCGTACGGCGGACAGGCACAGTACT
>SVSN01000029.1 GCA_015064285.1 Oscillospiraceae bacterium
GCGCTAAGAAGCTGGACGTTATCAAGGTTGTTCGCGAACTGACCGGTCTGGGTCTGAAGGAAGCAAAGGAACTGGTAGAAGGCGCTCCCAAGACTCTGAAGGAAGGCGCTTCCAAGGAAGATGCAGAAGCTATCAAGGAAAAGCTGACCGCTGCTGGCGCAGAAGTAGAAATCAAGTAATTTCTACCGCATTCCATCCATTGCGTTCAATAACCATGAACAGACATCGGGGTCTCTCGGTGTCTGTTTTTTGTTATTTGTAGATATTGCATTCTTAATCCTTATACTGTATAATATAAAAAAATAATTACATATGAGGCTTTTTATGAAACAGACACGTGTTGTAACCATCCAGGATATTTCCTGCTTCGGCAAATGCTCCCTGACCGTTGCCCTGCCGCTGCTGTCTGCCATGGGATTGGAATGCGCGGTTGTACCCACAGCTGTACTTTCCACCCACACCGGTGGCTTTTCCGGCTGGACTTTCCGGGATCTGACCGATGATATTCCTGCTGTATCCGGTCACTGGCACAAAGAAGGGCTCACCTTTGACGGGCTGTACACCGGCTATCTCGGTTCTCCCGCCCAGGCTGCCATGATCGGACAGTTTATCGATACTTTCCATCCGGGCGTGGTGTTCATCGACCCTGCCATGGCGGACGGAGGTAAGCTGTACGCCGGCTTTACCATGGACATTGTGGAAGCCATGAAGGTTCTGTGCGCCAAAGCAGACTATATCGTGCCCAACCTGACGGAAACCTGTTTCCTGACCGGCACAGAATACAACGAAAACGACATGTACGACCGCAGTGCCATCCGTACGCTGCTGGAAAAACTGCTGAAGCTGGGCTGCCGGACAGCAGTGATCACCGGTGTGCAGTTTGACGGTATGGAAGGTGCAGCGGCACTGGATCAGAACGGGGTATACACCGAATACATCACCGAGCATCTGCCGATACGTTGCCACGGCACCGGCGACGTATATGCAAGCATTTTCTTCGGTGCACTGATGCGGGGTCTTTCTCTCCATGATGCTATTAAAGTCGCAGCCGACAATGTGGTATGCGCCATCAAGGCTACCATGGGGGACAAAGACCAGTGGTATGGGGTGCGCTTTGAAGAATGCATTCCTTCCCTGCTGAAGGATCTTGGCCTGGTGTAATGAACTTTATCGCTTTGTATGCCCTGCGGGAAATGCGGAAACGTCCCGGCTGGTTTCTTGCGTATGGATTTCTGTACATACTCCTGCTCTTTGCATACGGAGGGTATCTCCTGTTTCTGGCGGATGACCGGCGTTCTCTGGCAGCAGGCGGAAGCATCTTTCTCCTGTTGTTTCTGCTGATGGGAACCCTGCTGTTCGATGGGCTTTTCCGGCAGAAATACCGTCGCTGTCAGGCGGAATACCGGATTCTGCGGGAACTGGGAATGGAACAAAGACAGATCCTGCGGATGCAGTGGTTTGAGATCCTGCCGGTTTCTCTGTGCGCTTCTGCTGCCGCACCGATTCTGTCACAGCTCTGTGTCCGGTGGTATCATGGTCGTCTGGCGCAGATTCCGGGTGAACCGTCTGCCATACAGACAGAACCGGTGTGGATGTATATATGTCTGTTCTCTATCCTGCTTTTTCTGACGGCAATGCTCGTTTCTGCGCGTATTTTTCTGACAGAAGAGACACAGATGCCGGAGGAAAACCGGTATGCCAGACGATATACCATGGATCAGATGCAGCGTGAACCGTCCATGAAAACCTACCGGAAGATCCGGGAAGATCGGACAAAACCTGTTCTGCGCAGGCTGACACTGGCAATGCTCTTTCTGCATCTGCTGCCGGCATTTGCCCTGCTGATTCCCATGTCACTGGGATTTCTGTCCGCACCGGATATTGACCACGGCTACGATCTGTCTGTTACTAAAATACCGGTGAAAGGGAGTCCTGATGCTTATTACATTCCCCAGTCCACACTGGATGCGCTTCTTGCTGTGGACGGCGTTACACTGGTGGAGGCAGCTGACGGTACCGAGGCGTATACCAGGCGGTTCGGCGCACCGGATGAGCCTGTCTATGTTGGAATCAAACTGAATCTGCCGAAGGAAAACCGGCACGCTGTCTGCGAGGAAATCCTGTCGCTGCCCTGCCTCACCGATGCCTATGTCATCTATAATGCGCTGGAAAATGAACTTGCAACCGAAGCACGGTACGGTGCCATGCAGGAATACACATTGTTTCTGGCATCCGTTCTCCTTACAGCATCGTTCTGCGGTACTCTTCTTTTTCTGAAAAATCAGCTGGAAGAACGCAGAGGGGAGTTTCTCACCCTTGCCCGTCTGGGACTTGTTCATGAAGACTGCTGGTACATGATCTGTCGGACATACTGTGGGAAACTGGCCGGTACCGGTCTTGTCGCCTCGCTGACAATGGCTTTGCTGTATGTATTTCTGGATCTCAAAGGCGGCAATACCTTCCGGATGGTGCTGGTCTTCCGGCTTGGCGGAACTGTGCTTCTGTATATATGCATCACCGTACTGCTCGCCGCCTGGGCGCTGTTCCGAGAACTGAAACCGGTCTTCACCGAAGCCTATCCGGTTTATGAATCCTAAAACAAAAAAGTCATTCTGCTCGTTCGGTGTCCCCGGCCAGCGTGAATGACTTTTCTTTTTATCCTGTGGAAAACTACAGCAGATTCATCATAATCAGCGATACAAACGCCAGTACAATTCCCACCATACTGCGCAGCGTGATTTTCTCACGGAAAAACACCGCAGACATCACTGCCAGCAGAATCAGGCTCGCGCCCTGATAGAGCGGATACAGCTCGGCGGAAGTCAGATAGACAGCCGCTTTGGTCTTCAGCCAGGAATTGGCAAACATACACACCGCCATGACCACGATGTACACCATGATCTCTCCAAGCAGCCGCTTTTCGCCGGAAAATGTCAGCTTTCCGCCGCCGTCCTTCCACTTACTGTACAGGTAAATCCCCATCAGTGTTGCGGCAGAGAAGATATATGTGTAAAAGTTGAATACACCGATACTGCCTGCGGGATCATGGTAAAGGAACATTTTCTGGGTGAAATCCATCAGCCCTGCTGTAACAGCGCATACGATCAGTATCACAAAGGAAGCCGGACTGAGACGGCCGCCCAGGGACTTGTTATAGCTGCACATGAAGTATACCGCCGCCAGAAGCACCGCCAGACCCGCCCACTGTACCGGACGAACCGGCTCATCGTACAGAAAATAACAAAGCAGCAGCGGTACCAGCACGCCGGACAGATAGAAGACGTTCAGCAGCATGAGCGCTCCCCGTTTGGTAGCCTCCAGCCATGTGGTGATGTGCACAGCACTGGACACACCGGCAAGAAGGGCAATGGCCAGAGTACCTCCGTCCACAGCAAAGGATGCTCCCTCCGCCAGGACAATCCCCACGCCGATCACGATACAGAAAAGCATCCGGACACCGTTGGAAAAAGTATTCTCCCGGATATCCCGGACAAAAATGCTGCTTTTCTTGCTGCAATAGGCTTTGGTCAGAGCTGCTCCCAATGCCAGAAATGCAAACAGATATCCGATCATCTCTTAACCCCTGTAATCTCCCAGAAATTCCCGGTTTACCTCAAACAGGGCATCGGTCATATGCTTGATTTCATCCAGACTGCACACAGCAGAGGTCAGTGGGTCCATGCAGACTGCCTGGAACACCTTGCGCCGGTTCTTTTCCATGGCGGCCTCCACCACCAGATTCTCCACAGCCGCCGTAGTATTCACCAGAATGGCAATATGGGCAGGCAATGCGCCGACATACTGTTTCCGAAAACCCTCCTCACCGGCATATACAGGGATCTCCACACAGGCTTCTTTCGGCAGATTGGTGATGCATCCTTCATTGATCACATTGCCGTTGAACCGGAAGGGGGTATGATCCCCAATCATGGCATTAAAAATGTTGGCGGCATATTCCTTGCTTCTGTGAGGATCCACAACCGCCGTTTCCAGCCAATTTGTAAACTCCGCCTTCCAGTCCCGTTTCAGCCGCAGGTTCAGGGAATAGGCATACTCGCCCGGGTTCCAGTTGGTGCTGTGGGTGCAATACTTTTCGATCAGATCGGGACGTTTCCGGAACCACTGGTTGTATTCGGAATTGTGACCGCTGGATTCAGTAACGTAATAATCCAGATGGAGGAACATTTCATTCCGCACCAGTTCCTTCTGATAATACACCGGATCCTGCAGTTTTTCCCGGAGCCGGGGATACAGATCCTTACCGTGGTGCTTCAGTTCCAGATAGAACGCCTGATGGTTGACCCCGGCGCAGAGATACTGCACTTCCTCCACAGGGACACCAAGCCAGTTTGCCAGCATCTCCACAGTCCCCTGCACACTGTGGCAAAGGCCGGTGACATTGACTTTTGTATGGGTCTGCATGGCTTTACAAAGCATGGACATGGGGTTTGTATAGTTCAGGAACACGGCATCCGGGCAGTACTTTTCGATATCATGACAGATATCCAGCATCAGAGGAATGTTCCGCAGAGCGCGGAAAATACCGGATACACTGCGGGTATCGCCGATATTGGTGTCCACACCGAAGGTTTTGGGAATCTCAATATCGTGACGCCAGATATCAATATCGCCGTTGAACACGGTACACAGTACCCCGTCAGCCCCCTCCAGCGCTTCTCTTCTGTCCAGTGTAGAAGTTATCTTTGCAGAAGTTCCCATAGCTTCGTTGATTTTATCGCATACTTTATGAATCAGAGCCAGCCGTTCGGGATGAATATCCATGAGTGCAATCTCACAGTCCGCAAATGCCGGAAATGTCAGAAGGTCTCTGACCAGATTCCGGGTAAATGTAAAGCTGCCGGCACCTATGAAAGCAAATTTTTTCGCCATATCGTTACCTCACTGATTCGTTTTTTTTCATTATAGCAGATTTATTTTAGTCCTGCAAGGGTATCGGCAAAGAAAAAGCACCGATCCGCAGACCGATGCTTACCTTGATCAGAACAGACTTGCCGTACCGCTTTCAAACACTGTAGATGTCAGAGAACCGAGCGCACCCAGCATGACAAAGCTGAGTACCATGCTGATCACATAGAAAATCAGATACGCTCTGGCGAAATTCTTCCGGTTGATCGCCACCTGAGAGCCGAAACCCCAGTACAACATCAGTACCAGTCCCACAACAGGCAATGAAAAAATCACCATCATCAGGATATAATCCCAAACGGACAGTGTATCTATGGCAGACTTCTGTACTTTTTCAAACTGCAGACCGCAGTTTCCGCAGAAAGCCGCGCCGGTATTTATCGGAGCACCGCACCGGGGACAGTGGGGCATTTCATTCGGAAATTCATTCTGAAAATTACTGTTATCGTTCATAAAAATCTCCTGTAGTTACTTCTGATTTCTTATATCCTATTTCTAACCTGACTCAAAGCTGCTGGTCGCCCATGCGGATCCAGCCAAATTTACGCATGATTTCGCAGAACAGCAGGGACAGCACCGCAGGCAGCACTACACAGCATAGTACCATGCCGATCCACATTCCCGCTCCGGAACCCATATCAGCCAGAATCCCCAGTGGGCCAACCAGTCCGCAGGTACCCATTCCGGCGGAGACACCGGAACATTCCAGTTTGAACACCATGGTGGAAATGGGTCCTACCACAGCAGCAGCCAGTGTAGGCGGAATCCAGATCTGCGGCCGGCGGCATATATTGCCCATCTGCAGCATAGAAGTACCCAGTCCCTGAGAAACCACGCCGCCCCATTTATTTTCCCGGAAGCTGGCAGCCGCAAAGCCGACCATCTGGGCACAGCAGCCCACCACAGCCGCACCGCCCGCAATCCCGGTAATCCCGATCATGGCACAGATGGCAGCAGAAGAAATAGGCAGAGTCAGAATAATACCCACAACCACAGATACGATGATCCCCATGATGAAGGGGTGCATAACGGTAGCGGTATTGATGAACTCACCCAGCCAGTACATAATATAGGCAATCGCGGGACAAAGCAGTTTTGCGGCGGCAAATCCGGTCAGAATCGTTACAGACGGAGTAACAAGGATATCCACTTTTGTCTTTTTGGAAACCAGCATACCCACTGTCACTGCGATAATTACAGCAAAGAACGCACCTGCCGGGCCGGCGGTATAGTGAATAACGCTATCACTTCCGTCTGCCAGCGGAACCGTAATATCCGCACCCAGAGCATAGCCGGCACTGCCAACAGCTGCACAGGAATACAGCACCAGAGGATGCGCCTTCAGAGAATATGCCACAGCTACGCCGATGGCCATGCCGGATGCGCCGGAACAGATGCCGGACAGTTCCACCAGAAAATCCAGTCCCAGATACTGACCGATGGTTTTGAAAATCGTACCGATCAACAGGGAGGCAAATAGCCCCTGTGCCATAGCGCCCATCGCATCGATGAACACTTTCTTCATATACTCGCGCAGCTTCTGCATGGTACCACCTCATCAGATGAAAAGATTGATTATTAGTATAGCACAAACTGACTGCAGGGACAATATACAGAATGCAAGATTTTCCGGCTTCATCTGACAGAAATTTCGCCTGAACAGATCTTGTATTTTCCACAAAAATATGATATCATATAAAGACGGGGGTTTTGTGCCCTTTTTTACGTGGTATCGGGAGGAACAAACATGGTCAAAACCAATGCGCTGCGCCTTATAGAAGCGGCAGGAATTGCATTTGATACGCTGGAATACGAAGTGGACGAAAACGATCTGAGCGGAATCCACATTGCCGAACAGAAGAATCTGGATCCGGATATGGTTTTCAAAACGCTGGTGACACGTGGGGACAAAAACGGTATCGCCGTATTCTGCATTCCGGTTGCCATGGAACTGGATCTGAAAAAATGTGCTCAGGTTTCCGGCAACAAAAAGGTGGAAATGATCCACGTGAAGGAACTGCTGGGGTTGACCGGGTATATCCGGGGCGGCTGTTCTCCCGTTGGGATGAAAAAGCCCTACCCTACCTGGATTGACGAAACCGCACAGCTTTTTGACCGGATTTATGTCAGCGCCGGTGTCCGGGGGATGCAGATGCACCTGTCTCCGGTGGAACTGGCGGAATATATCGGCGCGCAGTTTGCGGATGTGACCATGTAAATATGCCAAAAACGGCTGAGATTCTCCCATAACGAGAGGATCTGCAGCCGTTTTTTGTTTTTGATAAATCAGCCTTCCACGGAACTGAATGCTTCCCACAGTTCGTCCAGCTTTGCCTGTGCCTTATCTTCATACTTTACATAGTTGGACACAAAATCAGTGCTCTTGTTCTGCAGAAGAATGGAGAAAGCGTTGTACAGAGCCAGATTTTCACAATAATTGCCGAATGCTACCGGGAATACGCAGGAGATATTCTGACGGATGATATCCAGGATCTGGGCGGACTGGTCGTCACGGACATACTTGGTCTTCAGGGAAGTTTCATAATATGCCGGAATCACGCTTGCCGCAGACTCGATAGACAGAACTTCCAGCACAGCGGCAATGGTATCCGCTTTGGAGCAGGTAATCGGGATGACACCGATATTGGTAGTATCATGAGAGGAAGTAATGTAGTTTTCCTGCAGATCGTCCAGCTTCGGAATGGGCAGGATACCCAGATCCGCCTCCATATCACGGAATACTTCCATGCTGGCTACCCGCAGATACCCGCCGAACAGAGAAGAGCCGTTCAGAAATGCCGTTTCGTAATCCGCCTGATAATCATAGGCACCTGTGCCGTGGTAAACCCGGTTCAGGCTTTCGATCAGCTTGACGGAACGTTCATCATTCAGTGCAAAATAAGGGGCACCATCGCTCTTATAATCCAGGAAATTCACATCTGCACCGATAACCCAGGGAATCATCGGTCCCCAATACCCATAGGTACTGAAGCCGTACAGGTCTCCTGCATCTCTGATACCGTCACCGTTCACATCCTGATACGCACCTTCGCTGTACTGCAGGAATTTATCATGGGTCCAATCCCCCTCCAGAACCAGATCATACAGATCTTCCGGATCTCCGTACAGATCTCTGTAACGGTCTTTGTTGAAGTACAGAGCATGGGCGGTACGGAGAATATCCAGGAAATAGTCCCCTGCCAGAATGTATCGCTTTTCTCCGGAATCAAAAGAAACGTCGCTCATGTAGTCTTCATACCAGTAGGACTTGGAGAAATCAAAATAGGGCATATCAAACACATTCAGAAAACTGTTCTGCACGGACAGGGTAGCCAATGGGAACAGCTCATGAATAATCAGCTCATAGGCATCATCCCCGGCTGTCAGAAGCTGGGTAATGGATGCGCCGATGGTTGTGTGGCTTTCTTCATTTTCCGTAAATACAAGCTTGATGTTCAGCTTTTCTTCCACCAGAATATTCCGGTTGTATACGGCGTCGTTGACCACCTCACCGGTCAGCTCTTCTCCGTGCATGATGGTATTCTGAGACCCGATCATGCCGTCTCTTACCCGATTGGCAATCATCATACGGATGTCTTCTCCGCCGAAATCCATATCGGCAAAGGGATCCACCGGTTCTGTTTCTGTTGCTTCCACCGCAGGGGTTTCCTCTGCAGCATTGGTTTCCGTCTCTGCCGTGTTTCCGCAGGATACCAAAACAGGTGCCGTCATCAGCGCGGCAAGAGTCCATGCGAGCAGCTGCTTGATTTTCATTTACTTTTCCTCCCAAATCATATATCAGATCCGTCACAGACCTGTTTTTATTATATTATATCATAAATCCTGTTAAATTTCAAGTATATTTGTGCAAAGTATAGAATATTTTTGGAAAGAAAAACATAAAAAAATGCCCGTCATACCGAAGCATGATGGGCATTTCTGTTATGTGGGAAAACTGCATCCGAGAAGCTTATCTGCTCTTTTTGGAAACAGCATAACCTGCAGCGGAGATTACAGCGGCAGCGGCTGCAATTACGGCTGCATCAAAGGTCTGGGGAGCGGAAACTGCTGCATCGTCAGCGGGAGTTTCAACAACTTCTTCAACTACAACTTCGTCGGGCAGCTTCAGACCTTCAACAGTCCAGAAACCACTCTGGTTGTTAAAGTTCTGTTCAGCAACAACGATACGGTTCTGATACATGGTTACGCCGGTGAATGCAGCGTGTTCAGCATCAGCGGTGATGATCTGGGAAACTTCTTCCATGGTTTCAGCATCGAAGATGTATACGCAGGATTCTGCGCCGTTATAGGTAGAAGCAGCAACGTATTCGCCGTAGTGGGAAATACCGTAGCATTCCTTGCAGTCAACGGAAGCAACAACCTTACCAGCAGCGGGGTCGATCTTCAGAATGGAGTCACCCTTGCTTGCACCCTTGTTCAGGAATGCGGACAGGTAGATGTAACCATCGTTGTCAGCGTCCATGTACTGGCCTTCGCCGCCGGCAACACCGGTGATTGCTTCCAGTTCGGTGAAGCCTTCAATCTTCATGTTGCCTACATCGGTAACATCGATAGCATACAGACGGTTGTAATCGTAGTTAACCATAGCGTACAGAGTGTACTTGCCGTCAACATTGGATACGCAGATACCGTTTACACCAACCTTACCGGAGCCAACGTCAACCTTCAGACGGGCAACTTCGGTCATGGAATCCATGTTCAGAGCAGCGATGCTGATGTAATCAGCGTTGTCTACGTTCAGCAGACCAACAAACAGATTTCCGCGGTCATCAGTGGTAATGCCCTTGGGATATTCATCGCTGGTGTTGAAAGAACCCAGAGGATCGCCGGACTTGGCGTCAAACTTAACAACAGCTCTGGTACCGGCCAGGAAACCGCCGAACAGATACTTGCCGTCCTGGGATGCGCCGTAACCACGCTGGGATACGCCTGCACCGAATACTTCATCTGCATCGTAGTAACGGAACTTTTCGAGGGTCAGGCCCTGGAATTCGCCGTCATAGGAACCGGCAGAAACAGCTGCTGCCAGACCGGTCACGATCATAACAACCATGAGGGTCATTGCAAGAAACTTCTTCATGTTATTTCCTCCTGAGAGAATAGTGATTCTGTGGGGGTCATATGTACTGATCCCTAACGTAAAGATTTTATCACAATTCATGCTATATTCCGTGTACAATCCGTGAACCCACTGTAAACGTTCGCGTGTTTCAACTATTTCTCACTACTAAAGTATATTTAAATACACTACAAAAGAAAAACAGCTGCAGAACCTGAATTCCACAGCCGTTTGCTTATAATTTCTTACATCTTACTTATCATTGACGTCCTTGTGGTCAGCCTTCATCTGGAAATTCACAGCTTCGACGCCGTCCTTGTTGGTGCCGAATTCGTAGTCGTTACCGGGCAGAACTGCGTTGAGCACGATACCGGCGATGGAAGCGCAGGCCAGAGCGGACAGAGTAATGGTCAGACCGCCGATGCCGAAGGAAACGGAACCCAGACCCAGAGCGCATACCAGGATAACGGCAGCGATGATCAGGTTGCGGCTCTTGGTGAAGTCAACCTGGTTTTCAACCACGTTGCGTACACCGATGGCAGAGATCATACCGTACAGCATGAAGGAGATACCGCCGATAACAGCAGTGGGGATCAGGTTTACCAGTGCTGCGAACTTGGGAGAGAAGGACAGCACAGCAGCGATCACAGCTGCAATGCGGATTACGCGGGGATCGTATACACGGGACAGAGCCAGAACACCTGTGTTTTCACCATAGGTGGTGTTGGCAGGACCGCCGAACAGAGATGCAATGGCAGTTGCCAGACCGTCACCGGTGAGGGTACGGTGCAGACCGGGATCCGCGATAAAGTTCTTGCCTACGGTAGAGCCGATGGCGGAGATGTCGCCGATGTGTTCCATCATGGTCGCCAGGGAGATGGGCATGATAGCAACGATGGCGGAAATAACCAGAGAAGTGTTGCTCCAGTCCACACCGCCGAATACGGTCTGATTCCACTTGATGGGGAAGCCGATCCATGCAGCGGACTTGAAGTTTTCCAGAGCGGAAACGGAGAAGAGCTTCAGGCTTTCGTTGCCTGCGATGGTGATATACTGTGCACCGTCAGCAGCGGTAATGGTTTCACCGCAGATCAGAGCCAGCAGAGCAGCGATTACGCAGGAACCTACAACACCCAGCAGGATCGGAACGATCTTGGCCATTCCCTTACCCCAGATGTTGAATACGATAACAATAACCAGAGCGATCAGAGCGATGAGCCAGTTGGACTGACAGTTGCCGACAGCGGAGCCTGCCAGACCCAGTCCGATAGCAATGATGATGGGACCGGTTACAACAGGGGGGAAGAAACGCATAACCTTCTGTGCGCCTACAAGCTTGATAAGGCCGGCCAGAATCAGGTAAACGATACCGGCGCAGGCAACACCCAGACAGGCGTACGGCAGAAGCTGTGCGTTGGTCATGTCACCATTGCCCGCCAGAGGCGCAATCGCACCATAACCGCCCAGGAATGCGAAGGAAGAACCCAGGAAAGCGGGAACCTTGAAGCCGGTGATTACATGGAACAGCAGGGTACCCAGACCTGCCATCAGCAGGGTGGTAGCTACATCCAGCCCGGTCAGCAGCGGAACCAGTACAGTTGCGCCGAACATGGCGAACATATGCTGGAAGCCCAGAATCAGCATCTTGGGAATCCCCAGCTGTCTGGCGTCATAGATGCCATCGGCACCGATCTGCATTTTTTCTTTTGCCATAATGAACCTCCTGCCGGGATTACCGGCGATCATAATGAATATATAGGAATGTGCGAGGGTACGGTTTCAGGCATCTTTTTGGTCGGCGCAGATGCAGACGCCGGTGGATCCGTCATATTCGTCTACCCTGACGGACACTACTTCTTCCTTGGAGGTAGGAATGTTCTTGCCCACAAAATCGGGACGGATGGGCAGTTCCCTGTGGCCTCTGTCGATCAGCACGGCCAGTTGGATGGAAGAAGGTCTCCCGTGAGAAAAAATCGCTTCAATCGCGGCTCTGGCAGTCCGGCCTGTGTAGATCACATCGTCCACCAGGATTACCCGCTTTCCGGCTACATCAAAGGGAATGCTGTTCCCTACAGTACGGATTTCGCCCGGAAGCTCCGTCAGATCGTCACGGTACATGGTGATATCAATATAGGCAACCGGCACTTTTACAGCTTCAAACTTATCTATATTGGCAGCAAGAATATCCGCCAGTACAGCGCCCCGGCGGCGGATCCCGATGATACAGAGATCGGCAGTCCCCCGGTTCCGTTCGATGATTTCATGGGTAATCCGGGTCATAGAACGGCGTACAGCGGCTTCGTCCATGATTTCAGATTTGATCATCAGCATGGCATCCTCCCAAACAAAGAAAAAAATCCTGCCTGCCACGACAAGATTTCAAGAAATGTTTGACTTTTCGACAAAAGCCCCTATATAGATGAAATCTTTCCGGCATCTCTGTGCCCCGCAGTATCACTGTACCGCTCAAAAAATTTCTGTATATATTATATCAATTTATGGACAATTTGTAAACGTGTAAATGCGACAAACTTTTTCCCCATTTATGAGGGG
The DNA here is from genome assembly GCA_015064285.1 of Oscillospiraceae bacterium. Taxonomy (GTDB): domain Bacteria; phylum Bacillota; class Clostridia; order Oscillospirales; family CAG-272; genus UMGS1696. Next base: position 12,560 of record SVSN01000029.1, read on the forward strand.
AATTTACGCATTTCTACAGCAGAATCTCATATGCCACTCTGGCAGCCCCGCTCTCCAGGAAAATCGTACCGCAGTGGGTAAAGCCGTTCTTCTCCAGCATCCCCCGCATGGCCAGATTTCCCTTATGGGTATCGATACGCAAACTGGAAAAACCTGCTTTTTTCGCTGATTCTTTCCCGAAGGTCATGGTCTGTCCGGCTACCCCCCGGTTCCGGAAGTTGGGAGACACGGTAATCCGGTGGATGGCAGCATAATCATGGGTATCTCCGGTCAGCCAGTTTCCTTCTGTGATTATGTCATATGTGGGTTCTCCGGTAAAAATCAGTGCCATAACAGAGGCAATTTTCCCGGGCATCTCCGGATCCTCGCTGACCCAGAGCACATCATCGGTCATATCTTTTTCAATATCGGCTTTTGCGGGATATCCGTTCTGCCACTGGTCGATCCCGAAACGGGCAATGGCAGCCCTGCCCTGTTCATACAGCTGCAGAAGGGCGTCCAGATCTTCCTTTACGGCTTTGCGGAATGTCAGCATGGTTTTTCTCCTTGATTTCCCGATTTCGCAGGTATTATAGCACATTTCTGTTCATTCGTCAAGGTTCTGTCCTTTTTTCGGGAAACAGGGTTGCAATCTGTACAGGATTTCGGTATAATAGCAATAGCCACTCCCATCTTTTACAGGAGATCATTATGGAATCCGGAATTGTTTTTAATATACAGAAATTTTCCATCCACGACGGACCGGGGATCCGTACCAATGTGTTCCTCAAAGGCTGTCCCCTGCGCTGTCTGTGGTGTCACAACCCGGAAGGCCTGGAAGCCTGGCCGGAAGTGGAATTTGAAGGCGCCAAATGCATCGGCTGCGGTGCCTGTGGTATCTGCGAAAACGGCTGCCACACCTTTTCTGAAGAAGCCGGCCATCTGTACAACCGTGCGGATTGCGTCCGGTGCGGCAAGTGTCTGGAGATGTGTCCGGCGGTGGCGCTGAAATTTGCGGGTACCACCCAGACTGTAGACGAGGTAATGACCAAAGTCATGGCGGACAAGCCCTTCTATGACAAAAGCGGCGGCGGCATGACCCTCTCCGGCGGAGAACCCCTGTATCAGCCTGCCTTTGCGCTGGCACTGCTGAAGGAAGCCAAAAACCGGGGACTGAACACTGCCGTGGAGACCTCCGGCTTTGCGTCTGAAGCAGTGTTTACATCCATTCTTCCGTACACTGACCTGCTGCTGCTGGACTACAAAGTCACAGGAGAAGAAAACCACAAAAAATACACCGGCGTTCCCCAGGCACCCATTCTTGCCAATCTGGAAAGAGCGGATGCTGCCGGAGTGAACGTGGTTCTGCGCTGTCCTCTGATTCCCGGTGTAAATATGGAAGAAGAACACTACAAAGCCATCGCTGCCCTGGCGGACAAATACGCCCGCATTATCCGCGTGGATCTGGAACCCTATCATACCCTGGGTACCGGCAAACTGGCCAGACTGGGTAAGGAAGACGGATTCGTGGCGGAAATGCCGGAAAAAGATCTGATGCAGGAAATCCGCGAACATATCCAGTCCATGTGCACCAAGCCCGTGGCGGTGTCGTGATATGTATGAGATAAGAAGTAAGGTGTAAAAAGTAGTCTGTTCATCCAAAACGGCTTACAAAACAGTCTGGATACCCAATTCCGGTATCCTTGAACTGTTGTAAGCCGTTTTTCTGCAGATGCTTCTTATTTTTTATCTCTTACTTCTTATTTATTCTTCCACCGGATTTCCGCAAACACGCCATCCGGAAGTTCAGGGGCTTTTCTGGTGCCGTCCAGCCGGTAGCCAAGGATTCCTTCGATCAGCACGGAAATGGGAGCGCTGGCCCAGGGGTGACAGAGGGAGGTGTTCCATTTCTGTTCCTTGCCCCAGGCTTCGTAGCAGGTGGAGGCGCCTTCCTTCACCATGTTGTACCAGGCTTCATCGCAGATCAGGAACTGATACGCAGCGTCACGGTATCCGGCTCTGCAAAGGCCGTGGAGCATGAAGTAGGTCACATACACACCCGCACGGATACCCTTGCCGATAACAACCTTTGCTACAGCGTCCTCGTATCCGTCCGGGCAGATGCCGTAGTACAGGGGAATACAGTTGGACTGGAGCGCACTGTGGGCGGTCTTTTTGCTGTCGTGGTAGCAGCCTTCTGTTTTGTCGAAAAATGCAGCATTGAAGGATTCCTTTACCTTGTCTGCCAGGGGTTCATAATCCGTACCGGCAATCCGGCACAGTTCTTCATACCCATACAGACAGCCTGTCCAAAAAGCATTCAGCACGCAGTGAGGCCCTGCTTCCGGTACCGGTTCCAGCACGAAATCATAGCCGTCACGGAGATTTTTCGGCCAGTCCACCAGATTCCACATGGTGTCTAAACCTTCCAGCAGACCGTCACCGTTCATGAAGGTTTTGAAATAGTCGATCATCCCGGTCAGGGTGGGTATGGCGGCACGAAGGAACTCCAGATTGCCGGTAAAATCGTAATGCCGCTTCAGCAGAATGGGCAGCTGCAGGGAGTAGTCAGCGATTTTCTGATCCAGCGCACCGGGGGTCACGGCACGGATACCTGGGAAATACCGGGCAGAATCCAGCTGGGCGATAATGGCTCTTTCCATCATGGTGGGATCCCCGGTCAGCCACAGGTGAGAATGGGAGGTGATGGTCAGATCCCCGGCATACTGGCCTTTTTCTCTGTGAGGACAGTCCATGAACACTTCCTGTGCACCTACACGGACGCCTTCCTTACAGATCCGGAATACATCCGCCAACCGGTCATCGTTGGTTTCCAGACAACAGTGGTCGTAATCGTAAGGCGCGTACCGTGCGTCAGCAGTCAGATCCCAAGCGGGAGAACCGGACACCGGCTGAATTTCCACATAGCGGAAGGTTTTGTAATCGTACTGGCGGATTTCGTTCTTTCCTTCCGCCAGAGTAATGGTTTCGTCATACTTGCAGTTGCAGCGCATTTCGTAGCGCACACCGTCAGCAGCAACAGGAGAGTCCGGATCCGCATCGGCCAGCAGTTCTTCTCCTGCCAGAATACGCACCTGGTCCCCATCATGTCCCACCAGAGACAGACGGATATGGGCAGCAATTTCCGTACCGAAATCGTACAGCATACCGCCGTTCGGTCTTCTTTCTCCGTCAGGCAGCAGCATCCATTCCTGCACCGGCTTTTTCTGTCGGATGGAAATAATGGGTGCAGGCATTTCGTCAAGCGCATACACGGGATCAGCGATCAGAACGGCTTTTTCCGGCGCACTCAGCATCAGGTGACAGTCATAATGTTCCAGAAACTGGGTGTGGTATCCGGTGTGTTCCTTACCAAGGTACCGGGGATCTTCCGCACACATCCAGTTTTCATCGGTAGCGGCAATGGTATTCTCCCCCTGATCGATCTGACAGAGCAGTCCGCAGCGCAGGTCGGCGCTTTCCCAGACACGGTTGTACAGTCCCTGGCTGTAGACATGGACAGCAATCCGGTTTTCGCCGGTTTTCAGAAATCCGGTCACATCCGTCCGGTTCCAGGCATATCGGAACAGATAGGAGGGTGCAGGCCCCTGGCATACATATGTATCATTGATGTACAGCACATAATAATCGTCCGCGCTGATGGAAACCGTGCACACACCCTTCGCAGGATCGGCGGTTATGGTTTTGGTAAACCAGAAATGACGGTTCTGGTACTCTACAGGGCTGTCTTTCGGATCCGGTTCCACGGGAGTCACATCCGCAAAGGCCTTCGGCAGGATCCATTTTGCATTCCAGTTCTGCATATATGTTCTCCTTTACTGTTTGCAGTGTTATCGGCACTGCTGTTCATCAGCGGCAAAAACCGTATCTTCCAGAGCGGCGCAGAGCCAGTGGTAAACCGGCAGATGCAGTTCCTGTACTTTATAGGTTTCGGTTTCCGGCACCCGGATGGTCACATCACAGATGGCGGACAGCACCGATTCCTTTGCTCCGGTGAGACCGATGGTCACAAGCCCCATGGCTTTGGCAACCTTCATGGCGTTGACCACGTTTTTCGAGTTGCCGGAGGTGGTAATGCCCATCACCAGATCTCCGGGTCTGCCGTAGCCGTACACCTGCTGGGCAAACACCATATCGGCAGCCACATCGTTATTGAATGCGGTCTGCACGGCACTCTGGGATACCAGCGAAATGGCGGGAATCCCTCTCTGGAGATTGGCGGCAAAATAGTCCGCATCCTCCGGGAAAAGACCGGCAAAAGCTTCTCTGTCAGCCTGCAGAGGCGGTCTTTTCAGAAGAAACCCTTTCATCAGTTCCCCGACAATATGCTCGGAATCCGCCGCACTGCCGCCGTTGCCGCAAAGCAGCATCTTCCCGCCGCCTTCATACACGGCGAGCATTTTTTCATACGCTTTTACGATATCCCCTGCACAAACGGAAAGCGCAGGATACCGGTCTGTGAGAATCTGTATTTGCATCATAACCACTCCTTCAAAAAACCAGTCCATCGGCCCAAAAACGTCCGGGCTGCACTTTGTAATTCTTATTTCTTAATTAACTCGCCCACGTGTGCCCTTCCGCGGCTACGGTCAGTGCAGCAATGTCCCCGATGTTTTCTTCCAGTTTGGCGGGAACCACTTCCACTGCACTGTACGCCAGGGGCAGAGTTTCACGGCGCAGTACAGCCTGCATCTTGTCGCACAGCAGAGCGCTGTCCCGCATATAGATGGAACCAAGCACAATCCGTTCCGGATTCAGTACATCTACCAGAATGGCAAGACCGGCACCCAGCTTTTCCGCGCAGATATCGTATACCCGCACGGCATCCTCATGCCCATCTCTGGCGGCGATGGCTACGGATTTTGCGGTAATTTCGTTCATTTTATCCATAGAGTCACAGTAGGAGGGCGTTTTTCCCTGCTGGAACAGCTCCATCGCTACGGTTCTGCCAATCTGGGCAATGCCGCTGCCGCTGCAGAAACCTTCAAAAGAACCGGACTTTCCGTATCCCACCGGGCCGTGCTCCGCAATCCGCACATGACCGATTTCTCCGGCCATATCGGAAGCACCGCTGTACAGCTTTCCGTCCAGCACAAGTCCTGCGCCCATGCCGGTGCCGAAGGTCAGAAAAATCATGGAACGGGTACCCACACCGGCGCCGTATTTCCATTCCGCCAGTGCACAGGCATTGGCGTCGTTACAAAGGTAGGCGGGCAGACCGGTGGCTTCTCTGAGCAGACGGGTGATTTCGATTTTGTCCCAGCCGGGCAGATTCGGAGGGGACAGGATTACGCCATTACGGGAGTCCAGAGGCCCGCCGCAGCTGACACCGATGGATTCCACAGCTTCCGGACTGGCCTGACACAGTCCCACCGCACTTTCCAGAATCTGGTTCAGGGTGGTGTTTACATCGGCCGTGTCAAATTTCACCTTCCGTACGATGGTTCCATCCTTTTTCCCAAGCACCAGTGCACATTTGGTTCCGCCTATATCAATTCCCAGATACATAATTTCCTCCGACAGCTTTTTTCTTTATTGTATCATATTTCCGGCATTTTACAAGACTTTCCTGTGAATTTACAGGGAAAAACCGCTTTCCCCCACCAACCGGCAGGAAAAAGCGGTTTTTGTTTTATTTATCGGGTTTCACAGTTGCCGGATGCACAGCCGCCCAGAACGAAGGATTCACAGTCCACACACTGTACCACAGTGGGGTTCTTTTCGTGGGTACCGATGACTACCTTTTCCAGAGAGCAGTAGTTTTCGGTCTGTACATGGTGGGCACAGTTCTTGACAGAGCAGGAGATGCAGTGGTTAGGCTTTTTAATTTCCATGAGTATCATACCTCGGTTTTCTGTTGTAAAATTCTCCGGTGAGAATTTCCGAGGATAGTATGCCCGGAATCTGCGGCGGTTATTCTCTTATTTTCCGGCAGGATCGGGAATGGGCTGCCAGGGTTCCATGTACGCAAGGAACGGAATCATCTCCCAGCTCCAGCTGTCGATACGGTCACCTGCACACAGCAGCTGTACCTGAAAGACCCCGGTGACAAGATCCGGGAAACGGGTATCTCCGGAAAGAAAACTGCCGAGCGAGGGCACGATCACACCGCTGCCGTAGGATACGGGATCATACAGTTTTGTGGAATGGGATGCCAGCACCATATCTGCACCCGCATCGATCATGGAACAGTATGCGGCAAACACCGTTTCGTCATCCGGTTCCAGTCCCATATGTCCATGGGGATAAACAATCGTCATATCACAGGTGCCGGATGCAGTGCGAACCCAGTTCAGAATCCGCGGAAGGTCATTTTCGCTGTCTTCCAGTGTGCAGGTGTATACACCAATACGGATGCCATATTTTTCCAGATACACAGCATTTTCGTCGTCGCCCCACAACACACCGGCTTTTTCCAGTGCCGCTTTGGTATCCGCATATCCTTCTGCACCATAGTCACCGGTATGTTCTGTTGCCAGAGAGACCACATCGATACTGCCCGAGGACAGTACCTGCGCCCCTTCGGAAGAGGCAAGATACCATGATCGTTCTCCGTCAGCTTTATCCACAGGCCGGTATTCCCCGTCACTGAACACACTGCCCAATGCCGCTACTGTCCAGTCATCTGCCTCCAGAACCGGAAGCGCACCGGCAAGAAAATATGCCGGTCCTTCGGTTTCAATAGCTTCATTAAAAGTACCGTAAGCACTGCTGCCCAGCATGGAACCAACCAGACAGTTGCCCACAAAGCTGACCGTCATTACCTGTCTGGAATCTGCCGGTTCTTCTACAGAAGGCACACGTGTCGCCGGATCCGCCTGCGTCAGAAGCGTGCCGGTTTCCAGTACCGGTACATAATTGGCTGCGCTCCCGAGAGCACTGCCGATGATCATCCCGCCGGTAAGCAGTGCCAGTGCCGCAGCACACACCGTCCGTTTCAGCTGGATGGAATTTTTCAGATTCATCAGCCGCCCTCCTTTTTGTAGAACTCACATTTTTATCCTGTTGGATATTTGATACAGTATATCATATTTAAGGACAAAAAGCAAGAGGTACTGTAAATTCACAGGGAATTTCCCGTGCAGATTTCACAGTTTTCCATACTTTTTTTGAAGTATCCGTTCTATTTCCGCAGGAACAGCAGAAAAATCCGCTACCAGTGAATGGGGTTTATGCACCGGATCATCCATGGACATAGGCGCAAAATACACGTGTTTTCTTCCCCGCATCACGGCAATATTTTCCAGATTGGCAGCCAGTGCATCGTTTGTTGCCAATGCCAAAAGCAGCGGCCGGTCAGCCCGCAGCTGTGCTTTTGCCGCCATGGTTACTGCAGTATCCGTGATCCCATGGGCCATTTTGGCAAGGGTATTTCCGCTGCAGGGGGCAATGACCAGCAAATCCAGCGGTTCCTTCGGACCAAGGGGTTCAGCTTCTGCGATGGTACGGATGGGTTCTCTGCCGCAGAGCGCTTCCAGTATGGCCAGCAGATCTGCCGCTTTACCGAAACGGGTGTCAGTTGCCGCCACATTTTCACTTACAATGGGAACAACGGTGTATTTCCGAACCAGTTCTTCCAGCACTGCCACCGCTTTTGCGTGTGTACAATAGGAACCGCACAGGGCGTAGCCGATTTTCATATATCTCTTCCTTTCTGCAGTGCACTTTCCGGCTCCATATTCTGCCACAGGGAAATTTTCTCCAGAATGGCATCACACAGGATCCGTCCGGCGGTATGGGGAGCGGTTTTTCCGGGAAGTCCTGGAGCACGGATCAGACGGAGATGGCTGGGGAACTCCATTTCGCGGGGCAGTCCCTGTGCCAGTTCCACAAACAGGCATCCCTCCGGCAGGGCTGCCAGGCAGGTATCCGTAAACACCGGCGCCGGAATGGTATTGAACAGGATCCGGCAGGGCTGCGGATCTTTGAGAAAGGAGGACAGCAGGATCGTCTCACATCCGTCACAGGCCGCTTCCGCCAGTGCTTCCGGTCGTCTGGCTGCCACAATCACCTGCGCCCCCAGCAAATGCAGTCTTGCCGCCAGTGCTCTGGCACACCGTCCGTATCCGGTGATCACCGCGGTGGTTTCCGGCAGAACCACGGGCAGTTCCCGGATGGCAATGGCAAGCGCCCCTTCCGCTGTCGGTACGGCGTTCAGAGTCTGTACTACGCCGTCCGCATAATAGTCAGTAAAATGTACTGCGTTTTCCTGTGCCATCCGCAGCACCACCTGAGGAATAATTCCCCCCAGCAGCAGACTTCCCGGACGCAGGAAACGGCACAGGGCTTCCAGCGGTACTGTCTGGTTGGCATGGGGACAGACAGACAGTGTTTCTCCGTCCCGGGTCACGGGAATAGGCAGGATCCCTACCTGTGCGCCGGAAAGAGCTTCCTGCCATGTTTTGGTACCTCTGGCATATGGCGGAAGCTCAATTTCCGCACATCCCCATACCGATATGGATGTATCCGGATACATCAGGTGAAGACCGGCAAGAATCATCTCCGTCCGCCTGTCTCCGCCCAGTACGGCAATTTTCTGAATGGTTCGCATATTACCTCCCTGCTTTATCGGTCATTTGCGGAAAGATACATTTCCTTTATCAGAATATGCGCAGGCAGAGAAAAAGGAGAGCGTTTCCGCTCTCCCCGGCTCGTTTTATTTCGTCCAGATTTCTCCGTCGTAGGTCAGGAAGGTACGGTCTTCCCAGCCCATTTCGTCCAGAATCACAGTCCATCGTTCGTCAACCGGTTTGGCATCCTCGGAGGGATCCTCGAAGAATACCGGTTTGAAGCCTGCGGTAAGGTAATTCTTGATGGCGGGACGGCGCCAGTCATCGGTCACCAGACGCACCTTTTCCACACCGGCTTCCGCCAGTCTTTCCAGACCTCTTGCCAGCATAGCGTGCCCCAGCTTCTTGCCCCGGACTTCCGCCAGAGAACCTACCATATGGATCCAGCCCTCCCCTGTGTCCCGGATGTGGGCGGTCAGGGTAGCAACCGGACGATCCGTTGCTTTTTCGCAGACAAAGAATACGTCCGTGGCAGGTACCAGCAGCGGGGTATTGGTGATCGCATTGGTATAGGATTCTTTCGTGGCGTTTTCTCCGATCAGCTGGAAACGGCATACATCTACCCATGCATCGATTTCCGCCGGGTCTTCCTCACCGGATTCGAGAATCCGAATGTTCCGGATGTAATAATCTTCGTGAATCGGATAAGGTTTCACTTCGCCCATCAGTTTGAGCATTTTCAGCTGCTGCATATGTACCTCCGTATGGTTTTGTTCGTGTTTTACAGTTTATCGTAAATTTCCGCCGCTTTCAACAGGATTTCTTCACTGAAGGACGGAATTCTGCCAAGCCCGTCGGGGCCTACGTTGAGCAGGTAGTTGATCCCCAGATCGTTCAGATGCTTCCGGTTGGCGGCAACTTTTTCCGGGGATTTCCAGTTGTGGTCGTAGTATTTGAATCCCCAGGAATCGTTGAGAGTACCGGCAGATTCGTACAGGCCGTAGGGGGAATACTTGAATCCGCCCAGACTGTTCATGTCACATTCCTCCGGAGACGGCATTTTTTCCGGTTTTTCCTTTGGAATTTCGTTGTCGTCCAGAGAAACATAGTCGTACGCACCGTTGCCGATCCGGGAATTGATCAGGCAGTCCGGCTGGTATTTCTTGATCATGCTGTGCAGTTCCAGGCTCTGTTCTTTGGTGATCACACCGGGGGTGTCGAACCAGAGCAGGCACAGATCTCCGTACCCTGTGAGAATTTCCTTCACCTGGGGTTTGATCTTTTCTTCAAAACAGATAGAGAAGTCCTTCCCTTCCACACCCGGGAAGTCCCAGATGTTGTACCAGCCCTTACCGGCGCATCCCGTGGTTTTGTCATACCCGCCGCCATGGGGGTGATGCCAGTCCAGTTCCTGGGAGTAGTACAGACCCAGTTTGATGCCGTATTTATAGCATGCTTCCGCCAGTTCAGCGATGATGTCTCTGCCGAAAGGGGTTGCTTTTTTCACATTGAAGCTGTCCGCTTCGGAATCGAACAGAGCAAAGCCTTCGTGGTGCTTGGAGGTGATGACAAAATACTGCATCCCACACCGTTTGGCAAGGCGGATCCATTCTTCCGCATCAAAATACACCGGATTGAACACGGACGCCAGCTGTTCGTATTCCTGATTGGGAATTCCGAAATAGGACTGTGCCCATTCGGCATAGGTCTTTACCCTGCCTCCTCTGTATTCACCGCCCAGCATGGAGTACAGACCGAAATGCATCATCATACCGTAGCCTGCCTGCCGGAACCATTCGTGGTTTGTCATATATACCTCCGGAAATGTTTTTTTCATTATAACACGGTGTGTGTATGAAGTCAAGCGGAATCTTTCAGGAATGTTTTCAGCCTGCCGGATGGCTACTTGACAAGGTTTCCTTCCTCATGTATAATGGATTTACCGAAATTCTCCCAATGGAGGTACATATATGAGACTCAGACCCCCTTCCACACCCCTGATTACTGTGGATCCGTATTTCACCATCTGGTCCCCTGCTGACAGACTGACCGATGCCGTTACCTGCCACTGGACCGGCAAGCCCAACACCATTGTAGGTACCGCCTGCATCGACGGGGAAACCTATCGCTTCCTGGGCAAACTCCACCAGAACGATGATTCTCCCGTACTGACCCAGACCGCGTTTGATTACGACGCTCTCTCCACCCGCTATACCTTCACCGGCGCCGGTGTGATCCTGAAGCTGACCTTTACCACGCCGCTTCTGATGGATGATCTGGCGGTGATGACACGTCCGGTAAGCTATCTGGAAATCGAAACCGCTTCGGCTGACGGCTGCTGCCACGATGTAACCGTAAAGATTGCCGTTTCCGAAGAAATCTGTCTGAATCTGCGCTCCCAATCTCCTGTCGTAACGGAAGTGCTGGATGTAGCCGGCAGACCTACCGTCAAGATGGGCAACAGCGAACAGAATGTTCTGAACCGTTCCGGAGACGATATCCGTATTGACTGGGGGTATTTCTACCTGACCACTTCTCTGGGCACCGCCGCTGCGGAAGTAATCAATATTCCCTATTGTCCCCATAAGATCAACCGCACAGAATGGTCCACAGCTCCCGAAGATTATAAGGAAGAAACCGCCTTTGCGACCGTGACCCTGCCCATGCACACCTGCCATGACAACTGTGCGCTGGTGACCTTTGCTTATGATGATATCAAGTCCATCGAATACTTCGGCGATCACCTGACCTCTTTCTGGAACAAGGACGGCATGACCATTACCGAAGCCATCGATGCTGCTTACTGCGAATACGTGCCCCTGATGCAGCGCTGTACTGCTGCCGCGGAAAAGATGTTCCATGACGCCGTCCGTGCCGGTGGAGAAAAGTATGCGGAAATCTGCGAAATCAGCTACCGTCAGGCAATAGCGGCTCACAAGGTTGCTGTGGACACCGAAGGACAGGTGTTGTTTATCTCCAAGGAATGCTTCTCCAACGGCTGTGCCGCTACCGTGGACGTAAGCTATCCTTCCATTCCCCTCTTCCTGCTGTACAATCCCGAGCTGGTGCGGGGTATGATGCGTCCCATTTACCGGTTTGCCCGCAGCGATATGTGGAAATTCGACTTTGCACCCCACGATGCCGGCCAGTTCCCGCTGGTAAACTGTCAAAGATACGGTATACGTGAGGGTGAGCTGAAGCTGGAATTCCAGATGCCCGTGGAAGAATGCGGGAATATGCTGGTAATGGCGGCGGCTGTGGCACTGGCGGACAAAGAAACAAAATTTGCCGAAGAAAACATGGATCTGCTGGAAGCATGGGTGAAGTACCTGATCGCCAACGGCTACGATCCGGAAAACCAGCTCTGCACCGATGACTTTGCTGGACATCTGGCCCACAACTGCAACCTGTCTCTGAAGGCCATTATGGGCATTGCGGGGCTGGCGCTGATCTACCGTATGCTCGGCAGAAATGAAGATGCGGACGGGCTGATGGCAGAAGCCAGAAAGATGGCGGATTCCTTTATTGAACGTGCCTCCAACGGGGACGGCAGCTTCCGTCTGGCCTACGACCGCCCCGGCACCTGGTCCATGAAGTACAATGCCGTCTGGGACAAGCTGTGGGGCACCGGTATTTTCGATCCCATGGTGATGCAGAGCGAATTTGCCTCTTACCGGAAGCATGTCAATCCCTACGGTATGCCGCTTGACAACCGTTCCGACTATACCAAGAGCGACTGGCTGATCTGGACCGGCACGCTGGCCCGGGAAAAGGACGATTTCATCGACTATGTAACCCCGCTGTGGAAGAATTATCACCACACCGGCAGCCGGGTTCCTGCAACCGACTGGTACTTCACCACCACCGCCATCCAGCGCGGCTTCCAGCACCGTACCGTTGTGGGCGGTCACTTCATGAAGCTGCTGGAATACTCCGGGAAGATGGCTGTAAAATAATCCTTTTTTCACAGGATTTCTTATTGCATACAAAAACAGACGCTATGTTCCAAAAACAAAGCGTCTGTTTTGTATTTCGGTTATTATAGATTATTCCGCTTTATCGGAAGTGAGGAACTTATACACCAGAGCCGCCAGTACACCACCTACCAGAGGAGCCGCGATGAATACCCATACGTTCATCAGAGCATCACCGCCCACAAACAGAGCGGGGCCGAAGCTTCTGGCGGGATTTACGGAAGTACCGGTGAAGGAGATGCCCAGGATGTGTACCAGGGTCAGGGTCAGACCGATCACAATGCCGGCAACCGCACCGTTTTCCACTTTGGAGGTCACACCCAGAATAGCAATCACGAATACGAAGGTCAGGATCACTTCGATCAGCAGGGAGAGCAGGATGTTGCCGTCATACAGTGCATTGGCACCAAGACCGCTTTCCTTCCCTACAAAAGCCATCAGAACCGCCGCACCCACTGTGGAACCGGCGAACTGGGCAATCACGTAGCCTGCAAAATCTTTGGCAGACAACTTGCCGCTGACCAGCATGGCGATGGAAACCGCGGGATTGATGTGACAGCCGGACACATTGCCGATGGAATATGCCATGGCAACAATCACCAGACCAAAGGCCAGTGCCGTCAGCAGATACCCGGTTCCGTTTTCCGCAGAACAGCCGACCACAGCAGCCGTACCGCAGGCGAAAAATACAAGCACAAAAGTACCGATAAATTCCGCAATATACTTTTTCAGTGCGTTCATGAGTAATACCTCCGAGAAATTTTTTATTAAACCACAGTATACAGACATACACCGTGTGTTTTTTCTGAATATATTCATTTATATGATATATTGTTTATATTTATTATAACAGGAAATATCTGCTTTGTCAATGACTGCCGGCTGTTCTGTATGATTTTCCGCCTTTGTTTTATGCATTTTTTGTTATTTTCAGTCATTTCCGGTTTCGCTATTGACTATTTCCAACAAATGGTGTATTATGTAATCATATCTCATCGGTATGATCGAATGGAATTATATTCATGAATGTCAAAAAAATAAAAACATCGTTCCTGTCGCTGGTTCGTCCCCGGAAGGATGTGGATATGACCGAAGGGCCCATTATCGGCCACCTGATCCGTTTTGCCATGCCCCTGCTGATCGGGAACATTTTCCAGCAGCTTTACAATACCGTCGACTCCTGGGTTGTGGGCAACTATGTTTCCAAGGATGCTTTCGCCGCTGTGGGAACGGTGGGACCCATCATCAATATGCTCATCGGATTCTTTCTGGGTCTGTCCAGCGGAGCCGGTGTGGTAATCTCCCAGTATTACGGTGCCAAAAAACACGACAAAGTCAGCGAAACGGTACACACCTCCATCGTTATGACACTGGTGATGGCCGTTGTGTTCACCTTTGTCGGGATCTGGATGACGCCCTTCATGCTGCGGTTTATGAAAACTCCTGCCAGCGTCATGCCGGAATCCACGGCGTATCTGACCATCTATTTTTCCGGGGTTATCGGGCTGATGGTATACAACATCGGTTCCGGGATTCTGCGTGCCATCGGGGATTCCCAGCGGCCGTTCTATTTTCTGGTGGTGTCCGCACTGATGAACACGGTATTGGACCTGGTTTTTGTGCTGGCCTTTGACATGGGTGTGGAAGGCGTGGCTCTGGCAACGGTCATTGCTCAGGGAACCTCTGCACTCCTTGTCATCATTACACTGGTTCGTTCGGACACCTGCGTAAAGCTGTCCCTGCGGCAGATGAAATTCCACTGGGATGCCTTTGTCAAAATTGTCCGGGTAGGCATTCCCGCCGCTATCCAGATGATGATAACCTCCTTCTCCAACATTTTCGTGCAGTCCTACATCAATTTCTTCGGGGAAAACTGCATGGCCGGCTGGACTGCCTACGGCAAGATCGACCAGCTGATCTTCCTGCCCATGCAGTCACTGGCACTGGCCTCCACCACTTTCGTGGGACAGAACCTGGGGATCGGTCAGGTGGAAAGAGCCAAGAAAGGCGTTCGTTCCGCACTGCACATCTCCTTCGCGGCTACCGTGATTGTCATGGTTCCGGTAATCATTGCCGCTCCGCATCTGGTAAGATTTTTCAACGATGATCCGGCTGTCGGTGAATTCGGCACTCTGTTCCTCCGGTATATCACGCCTTTCTATATTGTCTGCTGTGTGAATCAGGTTTACTCCGGTGCACTGCGGGGGGCAGGCAACTCCAAGATTCCCATGTTCATCATGCTGGCATCCTTTGTATGCTTCCGGCAGATTTACCTGTTTATCATGGCAAATTTCATCTCCAACACGGTGCTCCCCATCACCATGGGCTATCCCGCCGGCTGGATCGTCTGCTCGGTACTGACCCTGCTCTACTACCACAAGGTACCGCTGGATAAAGTGAAATTAATAGATAAGAAGTAAGATATAAGAAATCAGAAGTAAAAATACGGCTTGCTGTGGTTTTCGGATCAGTTCCGTTTCCCGGCAAGCCGTTATTTATATGTATTTCTTACCTCTTATTTTTTTATTTCTTACCTGTTCTCCAGATCACTGATCATACGGATAATCGGGGCGTCGTCCCGGCAGAGCTCGTGGGTTCCGTCGAAGATTATGCTTTCGAACCAGTCTTCGTCTACACCGGCTGTACGGATGTACTGTTTTACCCTCTCTGCTTCCGCGCGGGTGTGTTCGATGGCAAAAAGGTTGTCGTGATCGCCCATTTCCACGCAGATCCGCCGGGGATAGCACAGGCAGGCAATTTCCGCATCGTCATACAGGGCAGCGGCGTTTGTCCAGGTCCAGTCCATCCACGGATATTCCTTCCGGTCACTGAAGAAGGAAGAAGACACAGCCGAACGGATTCTCGTGTCGGCGGCAGTGGTAAACAGGGTGTAGAACCCGCCGTAGGACAGACCGATCATACCGAAGGGGGAGTCCGGGAACCGGTGTTCAAACCAGTCCAGCGCCCGCAGGATGGCGTATACCTCCACCGCAGTGACAGAGCTGCCCACCCGTTTCAGTCTGGCGTCCACAGATTGACGGTTATAAGGTTCGCCATAGGTTTCCTTATCCCAGAGCAGAAGCTGAGGGGCAAATACGTGCACTTTATGGGGCAGAAGCCGATCGGTCATATTGTTGTAGTTGGCTGTATTTCCATCGTAAAAGCCGTTTATCAGCTCCGGAGTACCCAGTCCGCCGTGCTGGGAAATCACCAGAGGGCGATCGGCTTCCGGCATATACTGCAGAAAAATACCTGTCAGGCTGAACCCGGGCAGTACTTCCACCTGCATCCGGGAAATCTCGTAGTCCCCTTCCGTGCCGAGAATTTCGGAAGTCACAGCCGGCAGAGGCCGTTCTCCCGTTTCTGTCAGCGGCCAGCCCAGCATGGCACGGAATTTTTCTCTGTGAGCTTCCCCGTTTGTGAAAATATCACTGCAGGCATTTCGGCGCGCTTCTGCCATTTCCGCTTCTCTGCGGCGGATCAGGGCGTCCATTTCGTCCCGGTATTTTGTTTTGGTGGGACGGCTGTTCTCAATCGATTCACGAAACTGCATAGGTTCACTCCTTCTCCAGCGTCACAAGCACTGTACCGAACAGGGGCAGGGTCAGGTAGACATCCACAGCAGTACAGGCGGTTTTTTCCTCTCTGACCAGTTCGTTGTCGTGATCGGCATCCAGCAGACGATAACCGATCTTCCAAACGCCTTCCGGCAGACCGTTGAGAGACAGCTTTACTTCCTTGGCGGCGATCTCATCGTTGTCGGAATAATGGGTCAGCAGTACAGCACATTTGTTTTCCCCGGCAGCGGCAAGGGTATACAGGGTGGCATCGGTCTGCATGGGTGCATCCGCTTGCGCGCCGATCTGATACAGCGTACTGAACATGGGGAAAGGATAATACCCTTTCAGCGGCCGCAGGGTGTCGGTGTCGAACATACCGCACATACCGCAGGGTCTGGCATCGTAATACATGAAATGATCCATGGGAGAATCCTGGGCGCAGATCATGGATGCGATGATGAAGGACGCTCCTTTCAGACTCTTTTCCATCCGCAGAGAGTATTTCCAGTCTTCGTTCAGCCATCCCTTGATATAATTCCATTCGTTCAGAATGATCTCGGTATCCGTGAAGCCATACGCATCCAGATCCCGTCTGGCCTTGAGAGCCTGTGCCTGATAATCGGTAGGATATCTGGTATATCCATGGAAGGAGAAAAAGTCGAAAGGCAGATTTTCCTTTTTCATGGCATCAAAGATCCGCTTGTTCCACGCATCGTTCCAGTTGCTGCACAGAGCAGGGCCGCCTATTTTCAGATCCGGGAAGCAGGTCTTCAGGTGGCGCATCGTGATGACAAACAGCTCCGTAAACTGCTCGTCCGTACCCTGCCAGCAGGGATTGGAGCCATCGGCATTCCGACAGTCCGGTTCGTTCCAGATTTCCCAGTACCGGATGTTCATGTGATATCCGTCAGCCCAGCCTTCATTATAGTGGCGGATAATATGCTCACAGATTCTGGCCCATTTTTCCGGATCCTCAGGCGGATAGGTACCGTATTTGTAGCCGTGTTCAATGGAGGCACCCAGACGATAGAAAACCCCGGTACCGGCATCAATGATATTTTTCAGATAGGTATCGGTGGGGCCGAAAACATAGGAGGCGGGATCGTTTTCGTCGGCATCAAAATTCTTGAAAATCCGGTGTACATCCACGGTGTGCTCGCCGCCGTAACCGGAGTAAAAGGAAGCATCGTGGTTCCGGGCAAAGGGAATACCGGCAGCGGCATACGCATCAAAATTGGACGTACCACGCACCCTGGCACCGGCGGGGCCGTTGTTCACGGAATGCATGGGCTTGATTTTTCCGGTAATTTCCGAGAAATTGACAGGAATCTGTTCCATGGTATGTTCTCCTTATGGATATGGGATTGTTTACGCTCACAGCCTTATAATAGCACAGAAATTCTCACGAATAAAGCAGCATTTTGTGAACAATACCGAATCTATGTCAGACAAAAACAGGCTCCCCATAAAGAGAAACCTGTCTTCCTTTATTTTGTCAGAAGCCCTGTCAGCGTACAGAACTGCTCCGTGGTCAGCTTTTCCCCCCGCACATCCGGACGGAGTCCCATTTCTTCCAGCGCAGCAGCAGTAGCTTCCTTGGGATATCTGGCGGACAGGCTGTTGACCAGTGTTTTTCTCCGCTGTCCGAAAGCCATACCGATCACATCCGCAGCTGCCATGCCAAAACGGTCGCAGGCATCATCATCCGCCGGAGCATCCGGGTACACCTGTCTCACACCGCCATGAGGAACGATACCGCAGACGGCGGAGGACACTTTGGGCACCGGAAAGAAGCATCCGGGAGATACATCAAAAAGCTTTTCGGCATCTGCCCTGAGTCCGATAGCGGCGGAAAGAGCACCGTAATCATCCTTGGCATCCGGCTGGGCACAGATCCGTCTGGCCACTTCCAGCTGCACCATAACGGTAATTCCGGACAACGGCACCGGCTTGGAAGCAGGCCAGCTTTCCAGAATCCGCATCAGCACCGGGGTGGTGATATAGTACGGCAGGTTGGCACAGATAGACACGGAACCGCCTGCGGCAAGGATATCGCCGAACTGCTCGTCAAGGAATGCCGGCAGATCCAGGTTCATGAAATCCTCGTTCACCACAGTAATGTTGTCGTGGTCGGCAAACACTTCCGCCAGCAGGGGGATCAGCCCCTTGTCAATTTCCACGGAAGTGACTTTATCATAATATTCCGAGAGAAACTGAGTCAGCGCACCCACGCCGGGACCGATTTCCAGTACAGCCGCCGGTTTGTCCGCAGGTGCAAAACTCCGGGACATTTCGGCGATCCGCTGGGGCACGTTCCGCTGGGTCAGGAAATTCTGACCGTACCCTTTTTTGGGTGCAAGGTCATATTTTTCCAGCAGTTCCCGCAGTTCTCTGGGATTGCAGACATCAATCATCACAGCACAGTCACCCGATAGCCCACAGTATGGGATGCGCCGGGTTCCAGCGTACGGGCGTATTTCTTGCTCTTTGCGTCAGTGGTTTCGTCGGAGGAAGCGGGAAGGCCGTTCCAGGGTTCCAGACACAGGAAGGGGGACTGTTCCCAGGCTTCACTCATAGTCCAAAGACCCAGCGCGGAGAAACCGGTGAAATCGAAGCAGATACCGTGGCCGGTCTTTTTGGAAACCAGCTTTACACCTGCAACGTGCAGATTCTGGATGATCAGCGTATCTCCGGCAAAAGTTTCGTAAGACAGATCCAGCTTGCCGTCCTTTATCTTATCCAGATGGGGCAGATCGGGAGACATCAGTCCGTTATCGGTACCGGTCACATAGGCGCCGTCCGCATTGTGGAAGATCAGTTCGTAATCGCTGAACTTATCACCGGGGAACATGGGGCAGCGGAAACCGGGATGACCGCCGATACAGTAGGTCATGGGTTTGTCATCGCAGTTCTTTGTGGTGAAAGAGGCAGAAAAACCACCTTCTGTTACCACATATTCTGCCGTCAGCCGGAACCGGAATGGGAACATATTCAGGGTTTCCTTGTCTTCTTCCAGGGAAAAGGCTACTCTGGCAGGGGTCTGCAGCACCGGTGCAAATTCCTTTTCGATGGCAAAACCATGCTTGGGCATGGGATATTCCACGCCGTCATGGGCCATTTTCAGATCTTTTGGGGTACATACGGTGGGAAACAGGATGGGCGCCCGTCTGTCCCAGAACTGGGGATCGCCGTTCCAGAGGTATTCCACACCCTTATAGCGGAAAGACAGCATCTCCGCACCATAGGTAGACAGGCAGGCAGAGGTGTCATTGGTTTGAATCGTATACTGCATAAGTTGTCCTCACTTGTTTTCGGTGTATCAGAATCCGGATAATCAAAATCTGTCCGACTCCGCCAGCAAATGGGGAACCGGACAGATTTCCAGTATATGCAGATCAGAATTCCAGCTTGGCAGCGATGTAGGCTTCCACTTCGTCGATGGGCATACGAACCTGTTCCATGGTGTCACGGTCACGTACGGTTACGCAGCCGTCTTCTTCGGATTCAAAGTCGTAGCAGATGCAGAAGGGAGTACCGATTTCGTCCTGACGGCGGTATCTCTTACCGATGGAACCGGCGTCGTCAAAGTCCACGT